>NZ_JBHZDA010000049.1:26854-53042 GCF_042755665.1 Streptomyces sp. NPDC059142 | reverse complement strand
GGACCGGCCGGACCGCCGATCCGGGTCCTGGGCGGCGAGGGCGACCCCGGCGCCCCCCCCCCCCCCCCCCCCGCTGTGGGGCGGGGGGCCCCCGGCCCCGGGGGGGGGGTGGGGGCGGGGCCTCGTCTCTGGGGGCCGACGGATCGGCCGGCCCGTACCGCTCGGGGAGCGAGTGCGGGTAAGGGGGACACTACGGCCAAGGGAGGGCGACGTCACGCCGCCGCGTCGAAGCCGGTGTCCCGAGCCATCTTTTTCAGCTCCAGCAGCGCGTGCTTCTCGATCTGGCGGATGCGCTCCCGCGTCAGGCCGTGCTGCTTGCCGACCTCGGTCAGCGTGCGCTCGCGGCCGTCGTCGATGCCGTACCGCATCTTGATGATCGACGCCGTGCGCTGGTCGAGCCTGCTGATCAGGTCCTCCAGCTCCTCGCTGCGCAGCAGCGTGAGCACGGACTGCTCGGGCGAGACCGCGGAGGTGTCCTCCAGCAGGTCACCGAACTGGGTGTCCCCGTCGTCGTCCACCGACATGTTCAGGCTGACCGGGTCACGGGCCCAGTCCAGGACGTCGATGACGCGCGCCGGGTTCGAGTCCAGCTCCGCGGCGACCTCCGTGGGCTCCGGGTCGCGGCCGTGTTCGCGGTTGAACTCACGCTGCACACGGCGGATCCGGCCCAGCTCCTCCACCAGGTGGACGGGGAGCCTGATCGTGCGTGACTGGTCGGCTATGGAACGTGTGATGGCCTGGCGGATCCACCAGGTCGCGTACGTCGAGAACTTGAAGCCCTTGGCGTAGTCGAACTTCTCGACCGCGCGGACCAGTCCCGCGTTGCCCTCCTGGATGAGGTCCAGCAGCGGCAGTCCGCTGCGCGGGTAGCGGCGCGCGACGGCCACCACCAGGCGGAGGTTCGAGCGTATGAAGACGTCCTTCGCACGGTCGCTCTCGGCGACCAGCGCCTCCAGCTCCTCGCGCGACGCGCCGCCCGCTTCGCTCTCCACCTCTCCGTCGAGGATCTGCCGGGCGTAGACCCCGGCCTCGATGGTCTGGGACAGCTCCACTTCCTTCGCTGCGTCGAGCAGCGGCGTACGAGCGATCTCGTCGAGGTACATGCCGACCAGGTCGCGGTCGGCGATCTCCCCGCCTACGGCGCGAACACTGCTTGCCGCTTTCGCCCCGCCGGTGGCGGAACGACGGGCGACGGCACGGGTTGCCATGCGAGCTCCCTTACTGAACTGAGTAGGTCGCGACACCCTTCCGGGTGCCCTGCATCCGTTGGAAACAACGACTGGAATCCGGACAGAATTCCCATGGCGTGCATAGATTTTCTGATCATGCAGTACCCTGTGCCGCCGACCGGGTGACCCGCGCCCCCTGCTGGGTACAGAAGTGCAGGTCAGGACAGTTACCGAGGCTGATGCCGACCGCACTCCGTGAGGAACACGACCGGCCGATCCAGCAGCTCCGGTCACTTCTTGAAGACGATTCGCATGCGTCTTTGGTTGCTCAGGACCATTCGGGGCGCCTGCCCCGCCCCTCCGCCCGGCACTCCCCCGGGCCCGCACTTCGCCGGCGGGTGCGCTCAGCCGAACTGGACCGATCGCTTCGCCAGCCCCAGCCAGAAGCCGTCGATGACGCTCCTGCCCGTGCCCAGCTCGTCCTCCGCCGCGCCGAGTGTCACGAAGAGCGGGGCGAAGTGCTCGGTGCGGGGGTGCGCCAGACGGCCGGCCGGGGACTTGTGCTCGAAGTCGAGCAGGGCGTCCACGTCCTGCGCCTCCAGCGCCCGCGTTCCCCAGTCGTCGAACTCCGCCGACCAGCCGGGCACCCCGCCGCCCGGGTGGCGCAGCGCGGCGAGGTTGTGGGTGAAGAAGCCGCTGCCGACGATCAGGACGCCCTCGTCCCGCAGCGGGGCGAGCTTGCGCCCGATCGCCAGCAGCTTGCCCGGGTCGAGGGTCGGCAGGGAGATCTGGAGGACGGGGACGTCCGCCGCCGGGTACATCTCGACGAGAGGTACGTACGCCCCGTGGTCCAGCCCGCGGTCCGGCACATCCTGTACGGGGGTACCGGCGCCGCGCAGCAGCTTCCGTACGGAGTCCGCGAGCCACGGGGCGCCCGGGGCGTCGTAGCGGACCTGGTAGTAGTGCTCGGGGAAGCCCCAGAAGTCGTACACGAGCGGTACGGATTCGGTCGCGCCCAGGGCGAGCGGCGCCTCCTCCCAGTGGGCGGAGACCATCAGGACGGCCTTGGGGCGCGGCAGCGTCGCCGACCAGGCCGCCAGTTCGCCGGGCCAGACCGGGTCGTCGGCCAGGGGCGGGGCCCCGTGGGAGAGGTAGAGGGCGGGCATGCGCTCGGCGACGGCGTTCATGGCGACTCCCGGGGTCGGTCCGTGTCGACGTCCACGCGTCCCCCACCCGGACGTCTGCTTGAAAGCTCAAGCATTCATTATGTAGCAGCTTAACCAGATCTAGTTTAACTTTCAAGAATGAGTACAGTGGAGTACATGACCATGGCACCCACCGGCAGCGAGGCCGGCCCAGTCGAGGACACCGGCAAGGAAACCGCGGCAAGGGCGGAGGAGACGCGCTGGCTGAGCGACGAGGAGCAGCGCGTCTGGCTGACGTACGTCCAGGCGACGACGCTGCTGGAGGACCACCTCGACCGTCAGCTCCAGCGTGACGCGGGGATGCCGCACATCTACTACGGACTTCTCGTCAAGCTCTCGTCGGCGCCGCGCCGCCGGATGCGGATGACACAGCTCGCCATGGAAGCCAAGATCACCCGCTCACGGCTCTCGCACGCGATCGCGCGGCTGGAGACGCACGGCTGGGTGCAGCGCGAGGAGTGTCCCTCCGACAAGCGCGGACAGAACGCGTTCCTGACGGAGCAGGGCTTCGATGTGCTGAAGCGGTCGGCGCCGGGTCATGTCGCCGCCGTACGCCAGGCGATCTTCGACCGGCTCACCCCGGAGCAGGTCGGTCAGCTCGGCGAGATCATGCGGGTCATGGCGGAGGGGCTTCAGCCCGAGGGGACGGGCGCGGATCTGCCCTGGCGCCGCTGACTCCGGGGAGCCGCGGCACCAGGGCGGATTCTGCGGTCACGGCCGTTTCGCCATTCGCCCTTCGCCTCCGACCGGCGCGTACCTACGGACCGTGTACTTACGGACCGCGCACTTACCGACCGCGTAAGTACGGACCGCGTACGTACGGACCGCGTACGTACGGACCGCGTACGTACGGACCGCGCACGTACGGACCGCGCACTTACCGACCGCGTACGTACGGACCGCGTACGTACGGACCGCGTACGTACGGACCGCGCACTTACCGACCGCGTACGTACGGACCGCGTACGTACGGACCGCGTACGTACGGACCGCGCACTTACCGACCGCGTAAGTACGGATCGCGTACGTACGGATCGCGTACGTCCGGGTACGGACCGGACCGGGCGTCGTACCGGTCAGTGCATCGCGACCGGGATCTGCACCTCGTCGGCCTCGGCACCTTCCGTACCACCCGCACCCGGGGCTCCCGTGGAGGAGCCGGGGCGGCCGGTGTTGATGAGGGTGACCGCGATCGTCGCCGCGACGGCGAGGATGCCGACCGCCCACCAGATGGCGCTGGAGAACCCGGCCACCAGGGCACGCATCTGGAGGAGCCGGCCGTCGCTCGCGGTGGCCGCGTGCGTGGCGAGGTACGAGGTCGTGGCCGAGGCCGCGATCGTGTTCAGCAGGGCCGTACCGATCGCCCCGCCCACCTGCTGCGAGGTGTTGACCATCGCCGAGGCGACGCCCGCGTCCCGCGGCTCGATGCCGAACGTCGCGAGCGACATGGCCGGCATGAAGGCCGTGCCCATACCGAGGCCCAGCAGGAGCTGGCCCGGCAGGATGACACCCGCGTACGAGGAACCGAGGTCGAGCCGGGTGAGCAGCAGCATGCCGATGGCGGCGACCAGGAAGCCGGGGCCCATCAGGTAGCGCGGCGGGACCCGGGTCATCAGCCGGGCGCCGATCTGGGTCGAGCCCGTGATCATGCCCGCGATCATCGGCAGGAAGGCGAAGCCCGTCCTGACCGGCGAGTACCCCTGGACCACCTGGAGGTAGTACGTCAGGAAGAGGAACAGGCCGAACATCGCGATGATGGCCAGACCCAGCGAGAGGTAGACCCCGGCACGGTTGCGGTTGGTCACCACGCGCAGCGGCAGCAGCGGGGCCTTGACCTTCGACTCGACGAACGCGAAGAGGGCGAGCAGGGCGACGGCCGCCGCGAAGAGCGTGATGGTGACGGGGTCGGTCCAGCCGTCGGACTCGGCGCGCGTGAAGCCGTACACCAGCGAGACCAGGCCCGCCGTGGAGAGGACGACGCCGGGGATGTCGAGCGCGGAGCGGTTGCGGCCGGAGGCGGGCTCGCGGATCACGAAGTACGCGCCGAGGGCGGCGACGACCGCGAACGGGATGTTGACGAAGAACGTCCACCTCCAGTCGAGGTATTCGGTGAGGAACCCACCGAGGATCAGCCCCACGGCGCCACCGCCACCGGCGATCGCACCGAAGATGCCGAACGCCTTCGCGCGCTCCTTGGCGTCGCTGAAGGTCACCGCGAGCAGCGAGAGCGCGGCGGGCGCGAGCAGCGCGCCGAAGGCGCCCTGGAGCGCGCGGGCGCCGAGCAGCATCGCCTCGCCGGTCGCGGCGCCGCCGATGGCGGACGCGGCGGCGAAGCCGATCAGGCCGGTGACGAAGGTGCGCTTACGGCCCCACAGGTCGGCGATGCGTCCGCCGAAGAGCAGCAGACCGCCGAAGGCGAGGGCGTAGGCGGTGATGACCCACTGCTTGTTGCCGTCGGATATCCCCAGGTCCTGCTGGGCGGAGGGGAGCGCGATGTTCACGATGGTCGCGTCGAGCACGACCATGAGCTGCGCGAGCGCGATGAAGACCAGGGCCTTCCAGCGGCCCGGGTCGGGGGCGGACAGCGCGCCCGGGTCGGGAAGCCGCTTCTCGGCTGTTTTTGACATGGAGGTATCCACCTAAGGATGCAGAAAGGGCGAAACGTACGTAAGTACAGGCGACGCTGCGGGACTTACGAAGTCATGGCGGGCTGATGTCGACGGCGTGAAACCGTCACGGGCAGCGTGTGGCCTTCTGGCGGGCCCCGCGCTGGGACGTCTGTGGTGTGGGTGGTGCGTGTGGCGTGGTGCGTGCAAGTAGTACGTAGTGCGTGTGGCGCGGCGGTACGGGTGGAGCGACGGCGCGGGCGCGGTGAGCTGCCGGCGTCATGGCCTGGCCGACCCGGTCGTACGCGGACCTCGGGTCCACCGCCGCCGGTTCTTCGCTCGTCGCGTCTTCGTTTCGTCAGCTCACTGGTTCGTCAGCTCATCGGTTCGCTGTTCGCTGTTCTGTTCACTGTTCGCTGGTTCGTTTGTTCAGGGGCGCGTCACGGAGCGGCGCGGCGCAGATCCTCCAGGGTCGCGGCCGAGCCGGGCAGTTCGGACCGGGCGGGGGCCTCCAGGCCGTCCAGGAAGAGGTGGAGGTGCCGGTGCACGAACCGGTCCATCGAGAGGCAGCCGCTGTCCGGCAGCGGCCGGGTGAGCTGGGACAGCGCGATCAGCAGATCGCCCGCCTCGACATCGGGACGGAGCCGCCCCGACTGCCGCGCCCGCTCCATGAGACCTTCGACGGCGCCTTCGAGACGGCTCCGTTCGGCGTCCACCTCGGGATGCTTCCTGTCGAACGCCTCGGAGAGCATCGGGCAGAGCGCCCCGATCCGTTCGTCCGCCGCCGTGTGCACGAAGCGGCGCAGCGCGGCGAACGCGTCGGGTTCCTCGGCGGCGATGCGCTCCGCCTGGTCCGCGACCCGGGCCATCACCGTGCGGACGACCTCGTGGACGAGGGCGTACCGGTCGGGGAAGTGCCGGTAGAGCGTGGCGTTGCCGATGCCGGCGCGGCGGGCGATCTCGTCGAGCGGTGCCTCGGAGCCGTACTCGACGTACATCTCACGCGCCGCCGCCACGATCCGCTCCCGGTTGCGCAGCGCGTCCGCGCGCGGCCGGGGGGCGCGGCGCGTCCCCGGTCCGACGGCGGCTGCGACAGCGACAGCGGCTTCGGTGATGGCGGCGGCGGCAGTCACGTCGGGCCCCTTCCCAGCTCTCGGTTCTCGCTTCTCGGCCTGTGTGCCCCGGTCGCCCGGGGACGTAGATGCAAACGGGGAACTTCTCCCCGGTTATTTCCGCCCACCCATGTGACCTGAGTCACCTGTCAGGTTTTGCAGGGTTTTGCCCCGATCGGCGCACCCAGCGAGCGCCGACACGCCGAGCGACGGAGGGTGATCGAACGGAGGACAGCCAGGACGGCAGGCTGCCGCGACCGAAGGCGACCGTATGCAGCAGAGGCGTCTCATACCCAGCACCGGCTCGCGCCGTCTCTGCGCCCTCGCCGGCCTCGCGGCGCTCACCCTCGCCGGGCTGACCACCGCGAGCGGCACCCTCCCGTCCCCCCACCGGGCGTCGTCGGGGCCGGGCGCGTTCAAGGACATGAGCCGGGGCCCGTGCCGTATCTCCGCCGCCACGGCCGTACAGATGTCGGAGGGGCTGCCCACCCCGCCGGGTTACTCCCGCTCGACCGGCAAGGTCCGCGCCCTCAACCTCATGATCGACTTCTCGGACGCGCCGGGCCCGGGGAAGGCGACGGACCGGCTCGCCGAGTTCTTCCCGCAGACGTCGGAGTGGTTCAGGACCAGCTCGTACGGGCGCCTCGACTACCGTCCTGAGGCGCCGATCAAGAGCTGGCTGCGGATGCCGCTGCCGTTCGCCGAGTACGGGATAGAGCGCGGCGCGCCGTACGAGCCCGGCTACCGGCGGCTGGTCGACGACATCGTGGCCGCCGCCGACCCCCAGGTGGACTTCGCGGCGTACGACCTGGTCAACATTCTGGTGACGCCCAACGCCGGCCCTTCGGCCCTGGACACCGTTCTGTCCGTGACGTTCTCCGGCAACGCGGACGCCCCGCAGGCGGACGGGGTCCCGCTCGCCAACACGTCCTTCGTCTACAGCCGTCAGGACGACGGCTCCGGCTCGTACGGCAACACCGGGTACCGGGTCCTGCCGCACGAGAACGGCCATGTCTTCGGCCTCCCCGACCTCTACACCGTGGACGGCGGCGGCTCGGTCGGGCACTGGGACATCATGTCCGAGGACTGGGGCGCCAACAACGATCTGCTGGGCTGGCACAAGTGGAAGCTCGGCTGGCTCGACGACGAGCAGATCGGCTGCGCGTCCGGCCAGGGCAGCAGCGAGTACCTGCTCGGACCGCTGGCGACGGCGGGCGGCCCGAAGATGGCCTTCGTGCCGGTCTCCGCGGAGTCGGGGTACGCGGTGGAGGTACGGACACGGGCCGGCAACGACGAGGCGGTCTGCGAACCGGGGGTGCTGGTCTACCGCGTGGACGCCGCCGTGGACACCGGGCGCGGTCCGGTCACGATCGCGGACAGCAAGGAGAACAGCGGCGGCTGCACCCGGCGGCCGAACGTCCACGCCGAGCTGTCGGACGCGCCGTACCGGCCCGGACAGTCCTTCGTGGACCGTGACAACCGCATCCGGATCTCGGTGCTGTCGCAGGAGCCGGGCGACCGCTTCAAGGTGCGGGTGACCCGGTCCTGACGCGTCCGTCGTGGAGGGTCGCGGGGACGCCGGTGCCGAACCAGCCCTCCCCCAGGGGCGCCTCGCCCCAGTAGCCGCGTACGAGGGACTGGCCGCGCAGCCACAGCTCCCCCGCCTCGTCGATCCGTACCTCTGTGACGGGCGTGGGGCGGCCCCCGGCGAGCACGTCGCCGCAGGTCTCCGTCAGACCGAAGGTCTCCCCGGGCCCGGACCCGGACCCCGAAACTGACCCCGACCCTGACCCGGAAGCTGCCCCCGACCCGGACCCCGTGTCGTGTGGCGGCCCGTCCGGGACGCGGAGCGCGCCGCCCGCCGCCATCGCCGCGTACACCCGCGCCGACGTCCCGGCGTACGGGAAGGGCGACGTCAGCGGCGTGACCGGGACGGACCCCAACCCCGGGATCTCGCCCCGGCCGAGGGCGGCGACCGCGGCGAGGTAGCGCGCGTTCATCGCGGCCCCGGCCTGGGCGAGGTGGGTGGCGACGGCGCCCCGGGGGCGGCCGGAGGGCCCGGGGACGTAGCTGATCGTGGCGTCGTCCTCGGCCCGCACCTCGACGTCGGGCGGGGCGGCGTACCGGTCGGGGGCGGGCAGGTCCTCGTACCGTTCCGCCCCCGCGTCCAGTTCGCCCCTGTGGTGGCCCACGACGGTCCGTACGGCTCCCGGCCCCTGGCGCGCCGCCCAGCGCCGTACGCGCGGCAGCCGTTCACCGTCCACGAGCAGCACACGGGGCGCGCAGTCGTCCAGCGCGTACGCGAGCAGGTCCTCGGTCCACCCGGCGTCGAGCGGTACGGCGACGAGCCCGGCCAACTGGGCTGCCCAAAAGGCGGCCTGCCACGCGGGGCGGTCGCCCATCACGAGGGCGGCGCGGTCGCCGGGGCGCAGTCCGTACGCGTCCACGAAGTGGTTGGCCAGCGCGGTCGCGGCGGCGAAGAACTCCCCGTACGTGTACGGATCCGGGTCCACGGCCGCGGGCCCGGCGCCCAGCAGGAACGGCCGGTCGCCGTAGGCCCACGTCGGCTCGACGAACTCGCGCAGGGTGCGCGGCCCGTCCGCGTACACGAGCGAGCCGGTCTCGGTCCGTACGGTGGCGAAGGGCGCCCCGGGCGCGGAGAGCGCGGCGACGGCGGCGGCCTCCCGGTCGGAGCGGTCCGCACCACCGGAGCGGCCGATATGGCCGGAGCGGCCGATATGGCCGGTGTGGTCTGCGTGCGGCACGGGCGTCCCCCTGAACGGTCGCTCGGTACCCTACGCCGGTCACCGCTACCATGACCGGCTGTCGGACCAAGTGTGATCACGTACGTATCAGCGGGAGTAGCGGTGGCTGTGGAGTTCGGCGACGGCGCCCATGCCGCGCAACGCTGGTCGGCGCGGATCTCGCTGGCCTCCTCGGGGGCGGCCGTGGTGCTGCCCCTGGCGTTCGCGGGGGCCGCCGCCAGCCTGCTGCTGATCGCGACCATCGTGGCGGGGACCGCGCTCACCGCGGCGGCCGTCTGGTGGATCCTGACCCGGCGCGGGATCGTCCGGGCGGGGGCCGTGGCGCTGGCCGTGGCGACACCGGTCACCGTTCTCGCGATCTTCGAAGCGGCGAACCTGCTGTGGCTGGTCCTGGTCTGCGCCGCGCTGTGGGCGGTGGCCGTCTGGACGGGCCGTACGGCGCTCAGCAGTACGGGCGCCACGCGGAGCGCCGCCGTTCCGGAGCACGAGGCACCGGCGCCCCGCCGCCCGTTCCTCATCATGAACCCGCGCTCCGGCGGCGGGAAGGTCGGCAAGTTCGGGCTGCGGGAGAAGGCGGAGCGGCTCGGCGCGCGCGTCGTGCTGCTCGACCCGGACCATCCGTGCGACGTCGCCGCGCTCGCCCGCGAGGCCGCCGACGACGGGGCCGATCTGCTGGGGGTGGCGGGCGGCGACGGGACACAGGCCCTGGTCGCGGCCGTGGCGGCGGAGCGGGGCCTTCCGTTCCTGGTGATCTCCTCCGGGACCCGTAACCACTTCGCCATGGACCTCGGGCTCGACCGGGAGACCCCGTCGGCCTGTCTGGACGCGCTGACCGACGGCGTCGAACTCCACGTCGACCTCGGTTTCGCGGGCGGGCACCCCTTCGTCAACAACGCGTCCTTCGGGGCGTACGCGGCGGTCGTGCAGTCCCCCGCCTACCGCGACGACAAGGTGCGCACCACGCTCGACCTGCTCCCCGAACTGCTGACGCACGAGCGCGGCCCGCTGCTGACCGCCACCGCCGTCACCGCCGCCGGCGCCGCAACCGGCTCCTCGGCCGACGGCGACACCGGCGGGGCTCCCGTCACCGTCACCGGCCCGCAGGCCCTGCTGGTGAGCAACAACCCGTACCGCACGGAGGATCCGGCCGGTCTGGGCCTGCGCGAGCGGCTGGACGCGGGGGTGCTCGGGGTCCTCGGCGTACGGGTCGACAGCGCGGCGGAGGCCGCGGGGCTGCTGCGCGGCCGGCAGTCGGCCGGGCTCACGGTCCTGACGGCCCACCGGGTGACGGTGGACGCGGACCGGGCGGAGATCGAGGTCGGCGTCGACGGGGAGGCGCTGACCCTGCCCACGCCCGTGGAGTGCCGTATCGAACCCGGCGCCCTGCGGGTACGGGTCCCCAGGAACCGGCCGGGTGTCCCGCCGGTGCAGCCGCCCCTGGACCGGCGGCGACTGCGCAAGCTGGCGGCGGCGGTCGGGCGGACGGCGGTCGCACGGCGCGGACACCCCGCCCCGTAGGACACCCGGGCCCCACCCCGCACCGCCACCTCCACGATCCCCACCGCCACGATCTCCACCGCCACGATCTCCACCGCCTCGGGCACCGGCGGCCTGTCGCTGTCCCTGTCCCCGGATTGCAGGGGCGAGCTCCGAGCTCTATCGTGACACTCGGTTTCACATTGGCGATGCGTATGCACAATCGATACGGAGGCGCGACAACCATGTCCGAGCATCAAGCCCAGGACCTCGATCAGCACCGGAGCGGAAGCGGCATCCGGACCCTCGGTCTCATCGGTACCGGCATGATCGGCAGCGCGCTGGCCCGCCTCGCCGTCGCCGCCGGGCTGGACGTCGTACTCAGCAACTCGCGCGGCCCCGAGACCCTGGCCGACCTCGTCGCCGAACTCGGCGGGCACGCGCGGGCCGCCACGCCCGCCGAGGCCGCCCGCGCCGGTGACCTGGTGGTGGCGACCATCCCGCTGCACGCCTACGCGCGGCTCTCCCCGGCGGAGCTGGCCGACAGGATCGTCATCGACACGATGAACTACTACCCGGAGCGCGACGACCGGATCGCGGAGCTGGACGGCACCGGGCTGACCAGCAGCGAGCTGGTGCAGCGCCATCTGGCCGGCGCGCGGGTGGTCAAGGCGTTCAACAACATCGACTTCCGGCGTCTGTTCACCAGCGCCCGGCCCGCCGGCGCCGCCGACCGCAGCGCCCTGCCGATCGCCGGTGACGACACGGAGGCGAAGGCGCGGGTGGCGGGGCTGCTCGACCTGATCGGTTACGACGCGGTGGACATCGGCCCGCTCAGCGAGAGCTGGCGCAGCGAGCCGGGCACCTCCGTCTACGTACGGCCGTACATGGGGGCGCGCCCCGAGGGGATGGACGAGGAGGCGACGCGGCGCTGGTTCTTCGAGTCGCCGGGGACCGTGCTCCCCGCCGACCGGGTCGGGGAACTGACCGCCACGACCGGCCGCGCCCCCGCGGGCGGCAGCCGCGCGGCCATCACCGACGACTGAGCAGCCGCCCCAGCCCCCCTGGCCCCGGCCCCGGGAAGGGCCGGGCCCCGGGGCGACGGCGCTACACGGCTACGGCGCTACAGGGCTACGGGGCCACAGCGCCGGGGACTTCGGCGTTTCAGTGCTTCATGTGCCTGCGGATCCAGGCCGCCTGTCCGCCGTCGATGAGCAGGTCGGTCCCGGTGATGTAGAGCGACTGCGGTCCCGTGAGGAAGGCCACGGCGTCGGCGATCTCCCCGGGTGTCCCCGTGCGGCCCGCGCCGCACGCCTCGACCATCCGGAGCATGTGTCCGTCCGGATCCGCGTCGACCTCCGCCTGTGACATGGCGGTGGAGATGACCCCCGGGCTGAGGGTGTTGATCCGGGCCCCCCGCCGGTTCCAGGCGAGCGCCGCCGCCTCCACCCGTACGTGGTTGGCGCGCTTGGCCAGGATGTACGCGGCGGTCGCGTCCTCCCCGACGGCGGCGACCGCGGCGAGACCGAGCAGCTCGCCCGCCGGGGCGGTCGCGAGGGCGGCCTCGTCCTCCGGGCTCAGCGAGGCGTAGTGGCCCGCCATGCTGGAGACGCAGACGAGCGCGGTGCCACGGACGGCCACCCGCTCGAACGCCTCGATCACGTACACCGTGCCGAGCAGGTCGACGTCGAAGATCTTCCGCGCCGACGAGGTGGCTGCGGCGACGCCCGCCGTGTGCACGACGGCCTTCAACGGGCCCGCGTCCGCGGCCGTGTCCGCGAGCTTCTCCACGGACGCCCGGTCGGAGACATCGGTGAGCACCCCCCGGACTGCGTACCCCTCGGCGCTCAGCGCGTCGACGGTCCGGTCGAGTTGGCCCTGCGAGGCGTCGGCGAGGATCAGCGTCCGCCCGCTGCCGAGCCGCCGCGCGACGGCCGCCCCCATGCCACCCGCCCCGGTGACCACCACCACGTCCGGCACGTCGTGGTACATACGCTCCTGCATGAACGACCTCTTTGCTCGTTGTCCGGTGAAGGGGTGAGGGGGTGAGGGGGTGAGGGGCGGTCAGGCCGCGTCGGTGGCTCCGGCGGGTACGGTCCCCCGCCAGGAGGCGCCCGTCGCGATGGCCTGGCGCCACCGCCGGATCTCCTTGGGCGGCATCCCGACCGCGAGAGCCCCGGTCACCCGGTCCCCGGTGCGGTACGCGGCCACGAACCGGCGCTCCGCCAGGTCCCCGGCGACGACGGCGACCTCGTCGTGGCCGCGCAGATAGCCGTACGCCTGGACCTTCATGTCGTACTGGTCCGACCAGAAGTACGGCACCGGCGCGAACGGCTTGCGCGCGTCCGGGCGGAGCAGGTTGCGGGCGGCGGCCATGCCCTGCTCCGCCGCGTGCGTACGGTGCTCGATCCGCATGTCCACGCCGAACAGCGGGTTGTGCCAGCGGGCCACGTCGCCCGCCCCGTACACCCCGGGGGCCGCCGCGCAGTACGCGTCGCACACCAGCCCGTCCCCCACCGTCAGCCCGCTTCCCGCGAGCCACTCGGTGTTGGGCAGCGACCCGACGGCGACCAGGACCTCGTCGGCCTCGACCAGACCGCCGTCGGTCAGGAGCACACCGGCGTCGGTGATCTCCTGTACGGAGACACCGGTGCGCAGATCCACCCCGTGGTCCAGGTGGGCCCGCGACAGCACCTCGCCGACCGCCGTGCCCACGGCGTGCGCCAGCGGTACGGGGGCGGGCTCGATCAGGGTCACCTGGGCGCCGAGCTGCCAGGCCACGGCCGCGGCCTCCGCGCCGAGGAACCCGGCGCCGACCACGGCCAGCCGGCAGCCGGGGCCCAGCCGGTCCCGCAGCGCGAGGGCGTCGCCCATGGTGCGCAGGACGTGGGCGCCCGGACCGGGCAGCCGCCGGGGCCGTACCCCGGTGGCCACGATCAGCCCGTCGTACTCCACCCGCGTCCCGTCGGCCAGCAGCACCGTACGGCCGGCCGTGTCCAGCCCCGTCGCCGCCGCGCCCAGCCGCAGATCGAGGCCGAGGGCGTCGAGATCGGCGTACGGGCGCAGCGGCAGCCGGTCGGGGCTCCACTCGCCCGAGAGGATCTGCTTGGAGAGCGGGGGCCGGTCGTACGGAGGGTGCGGTTCCTCACCTATCAGGGTGAGGGTGCCCTCGTACCCCTCCCTGCGCAGGGTCTCGACGGCCGCGAGTCCGGCGGCCGAGGCGCCCACGACGGCGATCCGCTTCACTGCTCCACCAGGCGGATCGCGGCGGCCGGGCAGATCGCCACGGCTTCGCGCACCCCGTCGAGGAGGCCGTCGTCAGGGTGCTCCTCCAGCAGGATCGCGACTCCGTCGTCGTCCCGCTGGTCGAAGACCTCGGGGGAGGCCATCACGCACTGTCCTGCTGCCACGCATTTCGGCTCGTCCAGTTCCACACGCATGGTGTTCACCTCTGTTCGTTCGTGGGGGGTTGCTTGTCGGTGGTGGGAGCGGGTCTACCAGGCGACGGGCAGACTGTGCACCCCGTACGTCGTCCCGGTGTGGTCGAACTCCAGCTCCTCGACCGGCGCGTCCAGCCGCAGCGTGGGGATCCGGCGGTAGAGGGTGCCGTAGACCACCTGGAGCTCCAGCCGGGCGAGGTTCTGGCCGAGGCACTGGTGCGGGCCGTAGCCGAAGGCCTGGTGGGTGCGGGCCGGGCGGGTCAGGTCCAGGCGCTGCGCCTCCGGGAACGCCTCCGGGTCCCAGTTCGCCGCGTGCAGGTCGAAGATCATGCCGTCGCCGGCCTTGATGACGACGCCGCCGATCTCGATGTCCGCCTTGGCGACGCGCCGTACCCCGGTCTGCACGATCGTCAGGTAGCGCAGCACCTCGTCCACGGCGTTCGCGACGACCTTCGGGTCGTCGGTCTCGCGCAGCAGGGCGAGCTGCTCGGGGTGCTGGAGCAGCGCCAGGGTGCCCAGGCTGATCATCGTCGCGGTCGTCTCATGACCGGCGATCAGCATCGCGACGCCCATGTGGACGGCCTCGGTCCGGCTCATCTCACCGGACGTGACGCGTGCGCCCATCTCGGAGAGCACGTCGTCGCCGGGGTTCTCCAGCTTCTCGCCGAGCAGCTTGTCCAGGTAGGCCGCCAGGGCTCCGCTGACCTCGCGGGCCTTCTCCGGCGCCACCGTGCTGTCCAGCACCGTGCTGCTGCTGGTCTGGAAGAAGTCGTGGTCCTTGTACGGCACTCCGAGCAGTTCGGCGATCACGAGGGACGGCACCGGCAGGGCGAACGCCTTGAGGAGGTCGGCCGTGGCCGGCCCGGCCAGCATCCCGTCGATCAGATCGTCGACGATCTTCTGGATGGGCTCGCGCATCTTCTCGATCCGCTTGACGACGAACGGCCCGTTCACCGTCCGGCGCAGCCGGGTGTGTTCCGGGGCGTCCGTGTTCGTGATCATCCGCGGGGACACCGGGGCGATCTGCGCCCGGTGCGCGTTGACGTACGGGAACCCCGGGTCGAGGTCGTCGTCGCTGACGCGGGAGTCGGTGAGCAGGGTGCGCTGGTCGGCGTGGCGGGTGATCAGCCAGGGCGTACCGCCGTTCCAGATCCGTACCTTCGTGATCGGTTTCTCCGCGCGCAGCTCCTGCGTGGCCGGAGCGGGCGCCAGCGGGCACTGCGCGGCGCGCGGCAGCGGGTACTCCGGCAGGGCCGGCGCGCCGCCCGCGGGGCAGGTGAGGGTCTCGGTCATGGCGTCTCCTCCGTGCTGTGGGGGGCCGAGGTCCGGGAGGTTGAACAGCTCGACTGCGCCCATGGAAAGGGAGCGGACTGACACGCTCCAGCCAGTTACCTGACATAACCCTGACGTGATGCGGATCACATTCCGGAGGGAGGGTTGTCCCGGTTCGTCATGGACTGGGGTATGGCGGACCTGGCGCATCCCCGCATCCGCCACACCTGTCGCATCCGCCGCCCCCGCCGCACGTGTTCGTACGTGTTCGTACGTTTTCGTACGGGTCAGAGCGTCGGCCCGCAGGTGAGCAGGAGCGGGAAGACGGGCGCCGCGCACGACGCCGCCACGATCGCGAGCCAGGCCGCGCGGTGCGGCCTCGGCTGCGGCGCGAGCAGCCTGCGGACCCGGATCACCGTGCCGGGGCCGCCCGCGCCCAGCGCGCCATGGGGCGCCGCGCCCGCCGCGACCTGGCACATCGCGGCGGCCAGCGTCTCCCGGGGATGGTGGCGCAGCGCCCGGTCGTCCGCGGCCATCTCCAGCAGCAGCGCGGTCTGCGCGCGGGCGTGGCGGGCGAGCGGCAGTCCGGGAAAGGCGCGGGCGAACGCGTCGGTCGCCATCAGGAGCAGGTGGTGGCGGCCCGCGAGATGCGCGTGCTCATGGGCGAGGACCGCGCGGAGCTGATCGTCGGAGAGGACATCGAGCGCGCCGCGCGAGACGACCACGCGCCGGCGCCGCCCCGGCAGGCAGTAGACGGCCGGCACGTCGTGCTCCACGACGGTGGCCCCGTACTCGGGGGCCGGGACGCCGACCAGGGCGAGCAGATCGAGCCGGCGCTGTCTGGCCCGGCGCGAGCGCCGCACCGTATGCGCCAGCAGGCCCAGCGGAAGGAGCGCGACCGCCACGGGGACCAGGAGCGGAACGGCCCCGCCGTCCGGGGCGGCAGCCGGGTCCTCCGCCGCCACCCCGCAGATGCTGAGCAGCCCGACGAGCCCCCGGTGGACATGTTCCTCGGTGAGCACCAGGTGGTACGCGGCCAGCGCGACGGAGACGACGAAGGTAAGCGTCAGCCCCTGCCAGGCCAGGACCGCGACGGCGGGGGCGCGGTGCGTCCAGCGCGCCCGCACCAGCCCGTACGGCACCACGGCGCCCACCAGGACCGCGTACCCGGTCAGCGCCAGGGCGGCGATCATGTCCCGCTCCGCCGCTTCGCCGTCCGCAGGGCCGCCCGCAGCGCGTCGGCCTCCTCGGGCGTGATCTGTTCGACGAAGCTGACCAGGGCGCCCGCGGGGTCGGGGTTGCCGCCGAGGGCGTCCTGCATCAGGGCCGCCGTGTACTGCTGGCGGGTGCCGGTGGGTTCGTACACCCAGGCCCGGCCCTCCTTCTCACGCCGGAGCATGCCCTTGCGGTAGAGGATGTCGGCCACGGTCTTGACCGTGCTGTAGGCGAGGGGGCGCTTCTTGTTGAGGTCCGTCAGCACGTCGCGCGCGGTCGCCGGCCGGCCCCAGGCCCACAGGCGGTGCATGATCTCCGCCTCCAGCTCGCCCAGCTGTCGCACAACCGCTCCCCTCGCTCCCGGACCGCTCATCGTAGCTTCCGGACCGGTCCGGGATGAGTGGTGACGATGAGAGCCAATCGACTTAGCAGTACAGCAGATCCGTCATCACGCACGGCGGTGCTCCCAGGGAGAGCAAGGGCCTCATCTGCGGCTGGAGCACCCGCCCTTGGAACAGGAGCGCTAACCTGCTTAGTATTCGAACGTCCGACAGAAGGAGCTGCTCCATCGTGGCGTCCCACCGCCGTCCCAAGCCGCAGCGCACCGCCTACGGAACGATGCTCACGGCCACCGCCACGGCCGCGGTCGCCCTCTCGGCGCACTCCGCCTCGGCCGATCCCCTCCCGGACCCGACCAAGAAGGGCGTCAAGGCGCAGGTCGACCGCCTCTACGAGGAGGCCACGCAGGCGACGGAGAAGTACAGCGGCGCGAAGGAGAAGGCCGGCACCCTCCAGAAGGAGGTCGACACCCTCCAGGACGCCGCCGCCCGGAAACAGGCGGACCTCAACGAACTGCGCGACCGTATCGGCTCGATCGCCGCCGACCAGTACCGCAGCGGTGGCCTCGCCCCGTCCATGCAGCTCCTGCTCTCCTCCGACCCGGACGCCTACCTCGACCAGGCGACCCTCATGGACCAGCTCGGCGCCCGCGACGTGAGCGACCTCCAGCAGTTCCAGGCGCAGCAGCGCGAGGTGCGGCAGCAGCGCGCGCAGGCCGCCACGAAGCTGACGGAACTCAGCGACACGCGGGCCGAGTTGGCTCGTAAGAAGAAGGAGATCCAGGGCAAGCTGGCCTCCGCGCAGAAACTGCTCAACACGCTCAGCGCCAAGGAGCGCGCCAAGATCGCCCAGGAGGAGGAGCGCGCCAACCGCAGCAGCGCCCGCGTGGACCTGGGCAACGAGGCCAGCGCGTCGTCGCGCGGCGCCGCCGCGTTCGCCGCCGCCAAGAGCCGGGTCGGCATGCCGTACGTGTGGGGCGCGACCGGGCCCGGCTCCTTCGACTGTTCCGGCCTGACCTCCTGGGCCTTCAAGCAGGCCGGTGTCTCGATCCCCCGCACCTCACAGGCCCAGGCGAGCGCCGGGACCCGCGTCAACTCGCTGGGCGACCTCAGGCCCGGCGACCTCATCATCATGCGCACGGACCTGAGCCATGTCGGCTTCTACGCGGGCAACGGCCAGATTCTCCACTCGCCCAAGCCCGGGGCGCAGGTGCGTTACGAGTCGATCGCGCGCAGCGGCATGCCGTTCATGTGGGGCGTACGTATCTGACGCACCGTCACCTCAGGCGCCGTCGGCCGCGCGGCGCCAGGCCGCCTCGCGGAGCAGGCGCAGGCCGTTGAGGCCGACGAGGACGGTGGACCCCTCGTGTCCGAGGACGCCGAGCGGCAGCGGCAGATGGCCGGCCAGGTCCCAGACGACCAGTCCGGTGATGAACACGCCCGCGATGACCAGGTTCTGGACCACGAGGCGGCGGGCCGCGCGGGAGAGGGCGACGACGGCGGGGATCGTGGCGAGTTCGTCGCGGACCACGACGGCGTCGGCGGTCTCCAGCGCGAGGTCGGAGCCGGCCCGGCCCATGGCGACGCCGGTGTGGGCGGCGGCCAGCGCGGGGGCGTCGTTGACCCCGTCGCCGACCACGAGCACCCGGCGCCCGGCCGCCTCCCGCTCCCGTACGGCCGCGACCTTGTCCTCGGGGAGGAGGCCGGCCCGTACGTCGGTGATGCCCGCCTCGTCGGCGAGGCGGGCCGCGGCGCGCGGGTTGTCGCCGGTCAGCAGCGTCGGGGCGGTGCCGGTCAGGGTGGTGAGGGCGGCGACGGTGGCGACGGCGTCGGGGCGCAGCCGGTCCGCGATGCCCAGCACTCCGACGGGGACGCCGTCACGGCGGACGAGGACCGCGGTACGGCCGCCGTCCTCCAACTCGGCCACGGCGGAGGCGAATGCGCGGGCGGACGCGTCGCCGCCGCCGCTGCCGCTGCCGTCGCCGCTGCCCCCTCCGCTGCCCTCGCCTTCACTCTCGCCCTCGCCCTCGCCGGAGAGGCGGGACGGGGCGCCGACCGCGACCGTACGGCCGTCGACGACTGCGGTCACCCCGACGCCGGGCGCGGAGGTGAACTCCCGTACGTCCGCGACCGCCAGACCACGGGCGCGGGCGGCGCCGACGACCGCGCGGGCCAGCGGGTGCTCGCTGGGGCGTTCGGCCGCCGCCGCCAGGCTCAGCAGCGCGTCCTCGGAGAGCCCGGAGCCGGGCAGCGGGCGGAGGTCGGTGACCCGGGGGGTGCCTTCGGTGAGGGTGCCGGTCTTGTCCAGGGCCACCGTGTCGATCTGACCGAGGCGCTCCATGACGACGGCGGACTTGACCAGTACGCCGTGGCGTCCGGCGTTGGCGATGGCGGAGAGCAGCGGCGGCATGGTGGCGAGCACCACGGCGCACGGCGAGGCGACGATCATGAAGGTCATCGCCCGGAGCAGCGCGTCGGTCAGATCCGCGCCGAAGCCGAGCGGGACCGCGAAGACCGCGAGGGTGGCGACGACGATGCCGACGGCGTAGCGCTGCTCGACCTTCTCGATGAAGAGCTGGGTCGGCGCCTTGGTCGCGGACGCCTCCTCGACCATCGCCACGATCCGGGCGATCACCGAGTCGGACGCGTCCCGTTCGACCGTGACCCGCAGGGAGCCGGTCCCGTTGAGGGCCCCGGCGAAGACCTCGTCCCCGGCCGTCTTCGGTACGGGCAGGGGCTCGCCGGTGATGGTGGCCTGGTCGACCTCGCTCGCCCCGTCGGCCACCCGCCCGTCGGCGCCGACGCGCTCACCGGGGCGGACGAGGACGGTGTCGCCGACGACGAGGTCCGCGGTGGCGACCGTACGCTCCTCCCCGTCGGCGTCCAGCCTGGTCGCGGTGGCCGGGGCGAGATCGAGGAGTCCGCGTACGGAGTCGGCGGTGCGTGCGGTGGCCAGGGCCTCCAGCGCGCCGGAGGTGGCGAAGATGACGATCAGCAGCGCGCCGTCCATCACCTGACCGATGGCGGCGGCGCCGAGGGCGGCGACGATCATGAGCAGATCGACGTCGAGGGTCTTCTCCTTCAGCGCCAGCAGCCCCTCGCGGGCCGGCTCCCAGCCGCCGGTCAGATAGGCCACCGCATAGAGCGGGCCCCAGCTCCAGGCGGGGGCGCCGGCCAGTTGCGCCGGGAGCGCGACCAGGAAGAACGCCAGCGAGGCGAGGGCCCAGCGCGCCTCGGGCAGCGCGAGGACACGCGTACGGCGACGGGGCGCGGCAGGGCCCCGGCCGGGTGGGGCGGAGTCGGGGGCGGGGCGCTCGGCGAGGGCGGAAGACATGGAGGTTCCTTCGGCGGACGGCGGCAGGGGGCGACGCGCTCACCGTACAGGAAAAAATGAATACCTCTTCATCTGTGGAGATGTAGGTGATTACTGGAGGCGAGGGCGAGGGCGCCCGAAGGGGGACCGCGTACCGGTTCACCGCATGTGCGGCCTGACGGGAGTCGCGGCCAGTTCGTCCACCGTGGCCGAGATCTCGCGCGCCAGCTCACGGATCTGCGCGTCGGTGTACCAGGCCCGGCTGTAGGTGAGGTCGATGTTCAGGCGGCCCCGGTAGCGGCTCAGGACGGCGAAGATCATCGGTACATGGCCGAGCGGGGCCAGGCGGACTTCGCCGATCCGCAGCCCGTCCGCCACCTCGGGTTCCGCGATGGTGCCCACGTTGGTGATGACGAGGCTGGGCGGATGGTGGTCGAGCATGTACGGGAACGCCGCCGGCTCCATCGCCGCCGCCCCGCTCTCCAGATCGGCGCGCAGCCGGTCGGCCACCTCGCGCCCGACCTCCGCCGGGTGGGCGCGGTGCGCGACCCGGATCCGGAGGGAGGCGGTGGTCGCCGCCGACTGGAGGACCTCGGCGGGCAGGGGCGGGGTGAACCGGCGGCGCATGTCCACGGCCGTGGTGCACAGCAGCCGTACGGCACCGTCCGCGGCCGGGAACTGGGCGCGGAGGCCGGTCAACAGGGCTCCGCAGACCAGGGAGTTGAGGGTGAGCGAGGCGGCCCGAGCATGGCGGACCAGCGCCTCGGTCCGGTCGGCGCCGACCGCGACGCCGAGGACGCGGAAGCTCAGGTCCGCACCCGGGCCGCCGCCCCGTGAGGCGAGGGCGGGCACCAGCGCGGGCGGCTCCTCCGCGTCCCGCTTGGCGCGTTCGGTGACGAAGTCCTGGAGCTGCCCGGGGGTGGTGCCGGCGGCGAGCAGCTCGTCCAGGGCCGGGCCCAGCACCGGCTCGACCGCACCGGACGCGACGGGCCGTCCCGTGGCCGACGCGGTGTAGAACGACCACAGGCGCCGGTGGAGCGCCAGAAAACTCATCCCGTCGGCGAACGCGCGGGGCAGCGTCATCACCACCCGGGTGCGCCCGGCCTCCCGGAGCAGGGCGAGCCGCAGCAGCGGGCCCTCCTCCCAGGTGTGGGGTGCGTTGATCTCCTCGTCGAAGCCGGTGCCGCGGCGGAGGACCGGCGCCGCCGCCGATTCCTCGACACGGACCACCGGCCGCCCGTCCCGTACGCCGTCGGTGGTGATCCTCCCGGCGATCAGCGGACAGGACGCCCGCAGTTGGGCCAGGGCCTGCGCGAGGAGCGTCCCGTCCGGCTCCCCCTCGACCAGCGAGTGCAGTACGAGCCGGACACCGGACGCGGCGACGGCCGCCTCGTGCGGTGCGAGCGGACGCTCCCTCACGGTTCACCTCGTCGAACAGGGGGGCAGGGGCGGCGTCGGGCGGCCACCGGGAAGGCGGCGTCCGGGCATGCCGTGTCGCGCGTTCAACGACCGGCCCGCAGCCACGACACGGAGGGGGCGGGGCGGCGCGTCCAGGGGTCCGGCGGCATACGGGTGACGGAAGAACGTTCCCTCTCGGTGAACTGTCGCGCGGGGCCCGGCGCGGCTGCCATAAAGGGGATTCACACTGTGTCGCGGAGACGAGGAACGCCATGCGCGAACTGCGGACCACCGCCCGGAACCTGGTCGTACTCACGGCACCGACGCTCTGCGCCGGAGGCGCCCTCAGCCCCGGCGTCCCCACCTGTACGGCCGCCGCCCCCTCGCGCGTCGGCTAGGACCTCGCATCCGGTCCTGTCCGGTTCCCTACGAGTCCGGCCGGATCCGGTACGGCGGGGACCGGTACGGGACATTCCGCGCACGACACCTGGGGAGGAACCATGAAGTCCACCGGAATTCTCGACTCCGTGCGCCACACCCTCGGCGTTCCCCGCCCGTCCTCGCCCTCCGACAGCCGGTCCACCGGGACACGTCCGCTGGCGCTCGTCTACCGGGGCCCCACCCAGGAGGACCAGGACTGCGCCGACACGGTGATCGCGCTGCTCGCCGGGGGCCCCTGGGGGCTGGACGTCCGCGCCGTCGGGCCGGAGGGCGAACTCCCCCTGTCCAAGGACGCCTTGGCGCGGGCGCGCCTGTACGCGCAGCCCGGAGGCGGTGATCTGTCGCCCGCGTACCAGGAACTGAAGCCGCACAAGAAGGCCGTCCGGCACTTCGTCAAACACGGCGGCAGCTATCTGGGGTTCTGTCTCGGCGGCTATCTCGCCGGGTCCGACGAGGGGTTCGGGCTGCTCTCCGGAGAGGTCGGCCAGTACATCGAAACCCCCGGCGCCACGGTCGACAACGAGGAGAACACCCTGGTCGAGGTCGTGTGGCGGGGGCGGCCCCGCACCGTCTTCTTCCAGGACGGCCCGTACTTCTCCCCCGATTCAGGGCCGGACACGACGGTCCTCGCCACGTACACGAACGACCGGGTCGCGGCACTCGTCACCTCGTACGGCGCGGGCCGGGTCGCCGTCGTGGGGCCGCACCCCGAGGCCACCGACGACTGGTTCGAGGACCCCCCGCTCCCCGTCCAGCACACCCACGATCTGGCGCTGGACTTCGCCGGCACCGTACTGAACCCCTGACGGCCCCGGGCGCGCCCGGGGCACCCGCTTCACCCGTCGGCGGGCGTGAGCGCGGCGAAGGTCTCGTCCAGCAGATGGACGAGGTCCAGGCGGCCGTCGGAGGCGAGCCAGTGGTCCAGGGCGATGTCCAGGCACTCCAGCGCCGCGCCGGCCTTGACCGCCAGCGCCAGCTCCTCGGGCCGGGGCGGATCGGTGCGCCCGGCGAGGGCGCCGACGAGGAGCGGGCGCCATCCGTGCTGCTTCTCCCGCCGGCGGTTGCACAGGGCCGGGGTGCCCATGATGAGACGGGTCGTCGCCAGCGCCTCGGCCGGATCCCGGAGGAAGGGCTCGACGAGGGCGCCCAGCGCGCGCCGTAGCGCCGTCCAGTCGTCCTCCTCGGCGGGGCGCTCGCGCAGGGCGGTGGCGAGCTGTTCGCCCTGGGCCTCGACGGCGCCGATGACGGCGTCCTCCTTGGTGTCGAAGTACCGCAGGAAGGTGCTCCGGGACACCCCCGCCGCCGCGGCCAGGTCGCTGACGGTCACCCGGTCGAAGCCCTCGCGGCGGATCAGGTCGTAGGCCACCTGCGCCAGCTCGGACCGTACGGCGGCCCGTGCGATGTCTCTCGTCGTCGTACGCGGTCCTGCGTTCACCCGGCGATTCTATCGCGCACGCGACGCCGGTTCGCATATGTGGGCCATGGTCTTCCGTCTGACACCAGGTTCCATGGTGTCGCGGGAGTGTAGCTGGCTACACCCCAGGTCCGGGAGGGTGCTCCCTCGTCGCGCGGGCAGCCGGACGGGATCGTGGAGACCGATGAGGCAGACCGCGGCCGGGCCCGACGGGCGCGGACGGATTCCGCGAACGGGTTCCGCGAACGGGTTCCGGGCGAAGTCCGCACCGGACTCCGGGCGGGCTCCGGACCGAAGTCCACACCGGACTCCGGACGGGCTCCGGACCGAAGTCCACACCGGACTCCGGACGGGACTCCGCGCGGGACTCCGGACGGACTACGGACGGGCTCCGGACCGGACTCTCCGCTGGAGGAAGCCTCTCTCCCCTTGTCCTGTCCCTGTCCTGCGCCGCCGATGTGGAGGCTTTCTCACCGCCATGGCAACTTTTCTGTATCACGTGGGCCGTATCGCCTTCAGGTGGCGATGGTGCGTCACCTTCCTCTGGATAGCCGTGCTGGCGGCTGTCGGCTTCGCCGCCGTGAAGGCCCCGCCCTCGCCCGACGACGGGTTCGCCATGCCGGGCATCGAGTCCCAGAAGGCGTTCGACCTCCTGGACGAGCGGTTCCCCGGCTCGGCCGCCGACGGGGCGAGCGCCCGGATCGTGTTCATCGCACCGAGCGGCGAGAAGGTCACCGCCGCCGAGAACAGGCGCGTGATCGACGGCCTGGTCGACGAGGCCGCGGACGGCCCGCAGGTGGCCGGGGCGGTCGGCCCCTTCCAGGCGAAGGCGGTCAGCGAGGACGGCTCCACGGCCTACGCCACCGTCTCCTTCAAGGCCCCCGCCGCCGATCTGACCGACGCGGGCAAGGAGCATCTGGAGCGCGCCGTCGACCGGGCCAGGGACGCGGGGCTGACCGTCGAGATCGGCGGGGACGCCCTGGCGACACAGCCCGCGGCCGGCGGATCCGCCGAGATGATCGGGGTCGCGGTCGCCGCGGTGGTCCTCCTGATCACCTTCGGCTCCATGGCCGCGGCCGGACTGCCGCTGCTGACCGCGATCATCGGCGTCGCCGTCAGCATGACCGCCGTCATCGCCCTGGGCAGCACGTTCGGACTCTCCCTGACCAGCGGGACGCTCGCCTCGATGCTCGGGCTGGCCTGCGGCATCGACTACGCCCTGTTCGTCGTCTCCCGCTACCGCGAGGAACGCGGAAAGGGCCGGGCCGCACGGGACGCCGCGGGCATGGCCGTCGGTACGGCCGGGTCCGCCGTGGTCTTCGCCGGTCTGACCGTCGTCATCGCGCTGGCCGGGCTGTCGGTGGTGGGCATCCCGATGCTCACCAAGATGGGCCTCACCGCGGCGGGCGCCGTCCTGGTCGCCGTACTGATCTGCCTCACCCTGGTCCCGGCCCTGCTCGGCTTCTGGCCGAACGCCGTCCTCGCGCGCCGGGTCCGCAAGGGCGGGAAGCTCCGCCGTACCGAAAAGCTCCGCCGTACCGAAGAGCCCGGCCGTACCGAGAAGCCCCGCCGCACCAGGAAGCCCCGCCGTACCGAGAGGGACAGCGCCGGCGACGTGGAGAACGCCGGAAGCCGCTGGGCGCGCCTGGTGGTGCGTCACCCCGTGCCCGTGCTGCTGCTCGGCGTCGTGGGCCTGGGCGTACTCGCCGTACCCGCCGCCGATCTCCAGCTCGGTATGCCCGGCGACGAGGCCAAGCCCACCTCCACCACCGAACGCCGGGCGTACGACGCGCTCGCCGACGGCTTCGGCCCCGGCTTCAACGGTCCGCTGACCATCGTCGTGGACACCCAGGGCGCCGACGACCCCGAGGCGGCCGCCGCCGTGATCGGCGAGCGGATCGCGGAGACCCGTGGAGTCGTCGCCGTCTCCCCGGCGCGGTTCAACGAGGCCCGCGACGCCGCGATCCTCTCCGCCACCCCCGCCACCAGCCCCACCGACCCCAGGACCGTCGACCTGGTCAAGACCATCCGCGCCGAACGCGCCGGCATCGAGCGGCGGTCCGGGGCCACGTACGAGGTCACCGGCAGCACCGCGATGAACATCGATGTCGCGAAGAGGTTCCAGGACGCGCTGGTGCCCTACCTCGTCGTCGTGGTCGGCCTGGCGATCGTGCTGCTGCTCCTCGTCTTCCGCTCCCTGCTCGTACCGCTGAAGGCGGCCCTGGGCTACCTGCTCTCCGTACTGGCCTCGCTCGGCGTGGTCGTCGCGGTCTTCCAGAACGGGCACGGCGCGGAGCTCCTCGGCGTCGAACAGACCGGCCCGGTCATGTCGATGATGCCGATCTTCCTCGTGGGCATCGTCTTCGGTCTCGCCATGGACTACGAGGTCTTCCTGGTCTCCCGGATCCGCGAGGCGTACGTCCACGGTGACCGGCCCGCGCAGGCGATCGTCTCCGGGTTCCGCACCAGCGCCCGGGTGGTCGTCGCCGCCGCGCTGATCATGACGGCGGTCTTCGCCGGCTTCGTCGGCGCCGGCGAGTCCATGATCAAGATGATCGGGTTCGGGCTGGCCGTCGCCGTCCTCTTCGACGCCTTCGTCGTCCGCATGGCCATCGTGCCCGCCGTCCTCGCCCTCCTCGGCGACCGCGCCTGGCGCCTGCCCCGATGGCTCGACCGGATCCTGCCCGGCATCGACATCGAGGGCGAGGCCATCACCCGCAAACACCCGGCTCCCGCGGCACCGGCGGACCAGGACAACCCCGAACTCGTCCTCAGCACGTAGCCCTCTCCACGCACTCTCCACCGAACCCGGTGGCCGCCTTTCCCCCAGTCGGCCACCCTTCGGACCGGGGCCGCCATGGCGGTATCGGCCCCGCACTCGCCGGACCCGTGGGGACGGGGAACGGCGAGAACCCGGCCCGGGGGGGGGGGGGGGCGCGCGCCCCCCCCCCGCCGCGCCGTGGGCTAGCCCCCCGCCCCACACCCGCCCCGCCGCGCCCGCCGGGCGGCTGGCGGTCGGGGACA
>NZ_JBHZDA010000049.1:23442-26844 GCF_042755665.1 Streptomyces sp. NPDC059142 | reverse complement strand
CCGCGGCGCGCCTCGGCGAGACCCCGCCCCGCCCCCCCCGCCCGCGGGGGGCGGGGCTCGGGCCACCCCCGGCCGCCGGGGGTAGCCCCCCTGCTCGCCGCCGGGCTCAGGCGTAAGTCCGTACGCCCGTACGCCCGTACGCCCGTACGCCCGTGCGGGGTTCCTTCCGTACGGACAACGGCCGCCCCTCCGATGTCGTGC
Source organism: Streptomyces sp. NPDC059142 (assembly GCF_042755665.1). Classification (NCBI taxonomy): domain Bacteria; kingdom Bacillati; phylum Actinomycetota; class Actinomycetes; order Kitasatosporales; family Streptomycetaceae; genus Streptomyces; species Streptomyces sp. NPDC059142. The sequence goes on along the minus strand of NZ_JBHZDA010000049.1, from coordinate 26,643 downwards.
GGGCTCAACCGGCCTCGGCGGCGGCGCCGTTCGCGCTCCCGCACGAGGAGGCGCCCTCCCGGGCCCCGGGTGCAGCGGGCTGCACCACGAATGGGGTGTCCGCGGAGGGCACTGGGCGACGGAGGGGGCCGACGGTGATCGACGTGGAGCTGCCCTGCGTGTGGTGACGGGCGCCCGGGCCGTCAGGGGCGCGGATCAGGCGCCGGAGGAGCCGAGCGCGATGTCCGTGTCCTGCCCGCCCCACCCCTCGGGGCTCCGCCAGATGACGTGAACCCGGAAGATGTCGCGGATGGTGTCCGCGGACCAGTCCTCGGCGGGAGGCTCGGGGAGGACGAGATAGAGGCCGTCCGCCGGCGCGGGCAGGGTGTGGTTGATCTCCAGCAGCCGGGTGGCCCCCGAACGGAGATCCGGGTACGTGGAACGGCCGGCGCCCAGCGCCTCGTAGAGGAAGAGGCCGCGCGCGGTGAGGCAACTGACGTCGATGATCGAGGAGTCGGCAGGCTGGAGGTCGGCCCAGAACAGCGAGGACTTCAGGGCATGACGGACGGCCTCGTGCTTCTTGCACGTCCGGTCGGCGTCGGCCGACTCCTCCAGGGCGCGCAGGAAGCCCGCCCCGGTGGTCGTCGAAGCCGGGGCGGTGGTGCTCTGCGCGAGGGCCATCTGCTCTTCGTCCTTTCGCTCGGACTGCTGTGGGGCGGCGGGATCCGGTACGGAGTCGGGGGCGGGGTCGGGGTCGGTGTCGGTATCGGGGGCCGTGGCGTCGTCGTCGTAACGGCTCCGGAGCACCCGCCGCGCTTCGGCCAGCGGATCCGCCCAGCCCGAGGCCGTCAGGTCCTCCTGGAGACGACCGGTGTCCAGGGTGCCTTCCTTGAGCGCGCGCTGCGTCGTCGCGGCGAGGTCGCGCAGGGCGCCCAGCCGGTCCCTGTCCGGAGAGCCGAACAGGTGGAGTACGTCGACCCAGTCGGCCTGATCCTTCCGCAGGATCCGGTTGGCCATCCCCTGCAACTCGGAGAGCCTGGCGCGCGCGTCGGGGACGTCGCCGTCGCTCCCGATCAACTCGCCGAGCACGTCCAGCGCCGCGATGTAGCGTTCCGCCATCCTGCGGGAGACGGGCGCCCGGCCCCGCCGGCCGACGGTGAGAACGGTCTGGTTCGTCTCGTTCGCGAACACCCAGCAGTCCAGCTTCTCGCCCCGGCGCGGGGGGACCGAGCCGTGGCGGACGGTGAGCACGAGCGGCCGGTCGATCACGGGGGACAGCGGCTCGACCTTGTAGCGGCCGCCGGGCGCCCGGTCCAGGACCTCGACCCTGACATCGGTGCCGATCCGCGGCAGCCGCCCCGCCCCGCCGTCCTCCGGCTCGCCGCCCTCGGGCCCGCCGTCCTCTGGCTCGGCACCCTCCGGAAACTCGTTCCCCTCCGGCCCGGCAACGGTGCCGACGAGTGCCTGCGGGAGCGGGGCGGTGTGCAGGACGGTGAGGCTCTGGGTGCTGCGGGTGAGCGCCACGTACAACTGCCGCAGGCCTACGGGGCCGAGGTCGGCGAAGGCGGCGGGCTCGACGACCAGGACATGGTCGTACTCCATGCCCTTGGCCTGGGTGACGCTCAGCACGGAGACGGCCTCGCGGTCCTGCTCGCGGATGTCACCGCTCTCCTCGATCCCCCGGCCGATCGCCTCCGGCCGCTCCGATCCGTCGGGGACGATGACGGCGACGGAACGCGGGGTGGTGCCGTCGCTGCTGCCGACGAGGCGGGCCACCTGGGCGACGGTGTCGTCGAGGAGGCTCGACGGCTCGCTCTCCACGGTCCGTACGGCGCCCTCGCCCGCCTCCCGCACGGCCCGCGGGTAGGGCAGGTCCGGCGCGACCGCGTGGGCGAGCGGGGCGACGAACTCCATGATCTCGGCGGGGACGCGGTAGCTCGTGTGGAGTTCGGCCACACGCCAGTCCCCGTGGTCGGACAGGAGTACGGCGGTACGGTCCCAGCTCGTCGGGGTGTGGGGGCCCGTCGCCTGGGCAAGGTCGCCCAGGACGGTCATCGAACTGTTGACGGCACAGCGCCGTCTCAGAGCGCGGGCCTGCATGGGGGTGAGGTCCTGCGCCTCGTCGACGACGATGTGTCCGTACCGCCGGGGCGTGGCGCCGCTGATCAGGACCTGTAGCTCTTCGAGACAGACGTGGTCGTCGAGGGTCCACAGGTCGTCGTCGGCGCTGGCGGCGCGGGTACGCAGGAGCGCCGCCCGCTCGTCCTCGTCGAGGACGCCGTCGGCGCAGTCGCGCAGGAGGTCCGGTGTGTCGTACAGGCTGCGCAGGGCCTCCCGGGGACCCGGTGACGCCCAGACGCGTTCGACAAGGCGCTCGACGCGGCGGTTGCGCTCCAGGTCACGGCGGATCGTGCCGGCCTGACCCCGCCGGGGCGCGATGTCCGCCAGCTCCAGGAGGAGCCGGTCGACGAGCAGGCCCCGGAAGCGGTCGCGGCGTTCCCGGTAGGGCCCTTCGCCGGCGTGCGCCTGGTCGAGAAGGGCGAGGACCTCGGAGCGCGGCACGCGCAGGGTCGTACTGCCGGCGGTGACGACGATCGCGGGCTCGTCGCCTTCGAAGGCGGGGGCGACGGTGAGGTCGTCGAGGGCGAGGGGCCGGTAGTCGTGCTCGACCCGGCGCCGCAGGACGGCCGCCATGCGTTCGTCCGACTTCACGAGCCGCGCCCGCGGGGAATCGGTGCCGCGGGTCTCGCCCTCCCACAGCCGGTCGAGCTGGACGGCGTTGACGTCCCGGGTGCCGAGGGTGGGGAGCACCTGGCCGACATAGTCGAGAAACCGCTGGTGAGGGCCGATGACGAGGATGTCCTGGGCCTTGAAGTGCTCGTTGTTGACCAGCCAGGTCACCCGGTGGAGGCCGACCGCCGACTTACCCGTACCGGGGCCGCCCTGTACGACGAGGACGTCCGAGGGCGCACCGGTGACCAGCTCCATCTGGTCCCGGCGGATGGTCTCGACGATGTCCCGCATACGGCCGCCGCGCGAGCGCTGGAGTTCGCGCAGCAGGAAGTCGTCCGGCTGGAGCGCCTTGCGCCGCTGCCGCCGTACGACATCGCCCGGGGTCCGCACCGGACGGTCGTCGGCCGCCTGCCGGGGCTCCGGAACGGGCCCCGGCACCGGCACCGGCACCGGCACCGGCACCGGCCCCGACGCCCGGGCCGGGGCCGG
>NZ_JBHZDA010000049.1:0-23432 GCF_042755665.1 Streptomyces sp. NPDC059142 | reverse complement strand
GGGGGGGGGGGGCGCCGCGCCCCGCCCCCCCCCCCCGCCCCCCCGCCCCCCCCCCCCCGGCCCCCCCCCGCCCCCCCGGGCGCCGGGGGCGGTCGCGGGGACGGACGCGGGCTCCGGCGCCGCGATCTCGTCGAAGTAATCCTCGACAACACGCTGTACGCAGCGCAGCCGGCGCCGCAGGACCACCTCGCCCGGCTGCGCGGGCCGGGCCTCCGACCACTTCTTGGCCAGCGGGCTGGTCCACAACAGGACCACCGGCTCGTTCACGTCGTCCCGCACGCCCCGCCGCCCGATGTACCAGGGCCGGGGCACCCCACCGGGCTCCTCGGGCGCGTCGACACGGGCGAACACCAGCGCCTCGTCCCCGAGCCCCCCGTACGCGACGGCCCGCGCCTCCGCGTCGATCCGATTGGCGATGCCGTCCTTACCGCTCGCTGAAGCGGAGGCGGCCGACGCCCCGCTCATCTCGGCCAGCCGCGCGCCGTAACAGTCGTACGCGTGGTCCACGGCCCCCTGCTCGACGGCGAGAACCTCGTCCCGAGTGGTGGTGCCCATGTACATCCTCCCCGCAGCCCCGCTACGCCACCGCTACGAGCCTTCGCCCGTACCCCACCGAAACAACTATCAGAGACGCCTCGGTGACGAACAGTCATTCCGCCACTCCCGCAAAACCCCCATCACCGATCACAAAGACACCCCCCACGCCCTCCGGGCCCGCCCCCTCCCACCACCACCGACCACCCCGCCCCACGCCACCCGCACACTCCCCCGAACAGACCAAACCCCCAGGTCAGCCCCGCCTCCCCCACCACCCGACCCCCACCACCCGACCGGGGCCGACCTCCGCCGCCGAATCCGCTACCCTGTCTGGGTGCGGGAGATCCATCGAGGCTTCCCGCGAGGACCCCGCCTTCGTAGCTCAGGGGATAGAGCACCGCTCTCCTAAAGCGGGTGTCGCAGGTTCGAATCCTGCCGAGGGCACAAGGGAACAGGCCCACCCTGAACGTTCAGGGTGGGCCTTTGACATCCACTTCCGACATCAACGAGGGCAGGACGGGGTGCATCCGGCGCGACGAGAGACGAGGCCCTCAACCGGTTGAGGCAGCTTGCACGGGCCCAGGCACTCGGGCGTCACGTCGGCTCGGACCGCCTGATCGAAGCCGGTGTCGATGCCCCGTCACTTGCTCTCCTGGCCGGCCTGGGCCGTCGTGAGGAGCACGCGGCACGGGAGCTGTTCGACCACGTCGTCGACGAGTTGGGGTTGGGTTTCGAGGCGCCCTCGGACCTGATCGCCGCCAAGTGGGCCCTGGCCTACTGGCTGGCCGCTCGGATCGTTGACGGTTCCCTGGGCCCGGCGACCGGTGCCGACCTCATTTGGGCCGAAGCGGCGATGGAACTCGACTACCCCGACCGCCTGCAACCGATCGTCGAATGTGCCATCCATCCGGCCGACTGGGACGCCGCCTGGAGCACTCCGCTGGAGCAGCTCAAGGAGAAGAGGTCCTCGTCGCCGCTCGCGCGCTGGTTGAGCACGGAGAGCCTCGTCCGTGATCTCTTCCGGGCGTGGAACGACCGGGACTACGACTCCATCGCCGGGTCCGTCCCTCCGGACTGCACCCTCATCGAGGAGGGCAGCGGCAGGACGCTACAGAGGCCGGAGGGCTTCACCCGGCTCGCGAAGGCAATGCCGACGCGATGCCCGACGGCAAATTCACCCTCGACCACCTCACGTCCCAGGGGGACACGGTGGTCACCGAGTACACGAGCAGCGGGACCCGGACCGGGGACGTGGCCCTGTACGCGGGCACCGTGCCCGCCACGGGGCGTCACGCCACGGTGCACGCATGCGACGTCTACGAGGTCAAGGACGGCAAGATCCATGAGCGCCGCACCTATCTGGACACCGGCGCCATCATGAACCAACTGGGCCTGACCGAGCAGTTGCGCGGCTAGGGGCTTTCGGGGGGCGCAGCTTCGAATCCTGCCGAGAACACAACGCAGTACGCGGCCGACCCGGGTTTCGCCCTCGGGAAGGTTCATCCGGCCTCGGACTTCTCGTCCGGGGCCGTTCGCGTGAGCGGGTGCGAGTGGACGGAGAGCCGGCCCTCCGAAACGAAAGTCCCCCTCCAGATCAGCACGGTCCCGCACGGGCTCCGCACCGGGCCCTCCGTGCCGTGGGGAAGAGGCGCAGCCTTGGTCATGCGCTGCCCTTACGCCTTGCTTATGATGGGTTAAATACACGGATACACCCCATAGCGCTACTGGTGAGCGTCGGCAACCGGCGATACCCGGTCCCCGATCGGGGACTCCGAGGGCCGGCGGCTCCTCCTCGCGTACACCGCGACCTCGACACGAACGAGACCAACAGGAGAAGCGATGGGCAACTACGTGAACCTGGCCTACGACTACCCGGTCCTCGGAGCCTTCTGGACGATCTTGCTGATCTTCCTGTGGGTCATATGGATCTTCCTGCTCTTCCGGGTCGTCGTCGACATCTTCCGTGACGACTCCATGAGCGGCTGGGCCAAGACGGGATGGCTGGTCTTCACGATCGTCCTCCCCTTCCTGGGGGTCTTCGTCTACCTCATCGCCCGGGGCAAGGGCATGGGCCAGCGCGAGCAGGAGCACGCCAGGGCCCAGATCGAAGAGACGAACCGCTACATGCGCGAGGCGGTCGGCGCCACGGGGCCCTCCAGCGCGGCGGACCAGCTCGCCAAGCTCTCGGAGATCCGGGCCCGCGGTGACATCTCCGACGAGGAGTTCCGCCAGGCCAAGGAGAAGGTCCTCCACCCGTAACGGCGCGCGAGGCAAGGCCACGCCAGGAGAGCAGGGGGCCAGGAGGGGGCCACCGTTCAGGCCGCCGCCCACGTGTATCCGCCGCTCACGGTGTATCCGGCGCGGCGCGGCTGTCAGCGTGCGGGACGGCCGGGAGCTCCGGGCGGCGGTCCGCCGTCGTACGGGACGCCCGCCCGGGTCGCCAGTCCGGCGATCAGCAGTTCGAGGCCGTAGTGGAACTCCACCTCGTGGTCGCTGACGGCCAGATGGGGCGCCGTGGCGGCGAGGAGCGGGTCCCCCGTCGCCGTGATCCCGTCGATCCGCTGCCGCACCTGGCCGGGGTCGACCGTGCCCAGGGTGATGGCGGAGTCCAGCTCGCGCATGAGCGTGCCGACGATGTAGGCGACGTAGCCGCGCAGCGCGTGGACCTGCTCCTGCGGCGACAGGCCGAGTTCGGCGAGGCCGCTGAGCGCGGAGCGGATGGACTCCAGGGATGCCCGCGACCGGGTGGGGCGTACGCAGACCAGGGGGAACGCCTTCGGATGGCGCCGGGCGGCGGCGCGGAAGGCGACGGCGTGGGCGCGGATACGGTCCTGCCAGGAGCCCGTGTCCGCGCCGGAGAAGTCGATCCCGGAGAGCAGCAGGTCCGCCACGCCGTCGAGGATCGCCTCCTTGTTGGGGACATGGTTGTAGAGCGACATCGCCTCGACGTCCAGCTCGGTGGCGAGCCGCCGCAGCGAGAAGGAGTCGTGCCCGTCGCGGTCGATCACCTTCAGCGCGGCGGCGATCACCTTCTCCCGAGTCAGCCCGAGCCGTCTGCCCCGGCCGGTTCCTCGGACACTCATCGGGTCGGCCTCCTGTGCTGGGTCGTGGCGCGGTTCCTGGCGCGGCGATCGTAGCGGCGCCCCTTGACATCACTTACAGCGCAAGTCTAGCGTCGCCGAAGACATACAGCATAAGTGTTTGATCGGCGCGGGCCGTCGGCGCGGACCCGCCCAGCACCCCCCACGTACGGAACGGACAGGACAAGCCCATGCCCACCGAAGAGATCCGCGCGGCCCGCCAGAAGCTCGTCCTCGACCACTTCCGGGACGAGGTCCGCCAGGAGTGGGACGACGTGCTGTCGACGTTCCCGCACCCGCACTACGAGCTGATCCCCACGATGCAGGTCCACGACGGCGACGGGGCGGTACGCGGCTACTACCACGACACCCGGGTCGCCTTCCCCGACCAGGACCACGAGATCATCGCCTTCCGGCACAGCGACGACGCCGTGATCACCGAGTTCTGGCTGCTCGGCACCCATCTCGGACCGCTCGGCGCGATACCGGCGACCGGCAGCCGCTTCCGGGTGCGCATGACCGCGTACTTCCTCTTCGACGCGGACGAGAACCTGGTCTGCGAACGCGTCTACTTCGACTCCCTGACGATGCTCAAGCAGCTCATCGGCGGCCTGAACCTGCGCCGTCCGAAGAACTGGCTGCTGGCGGCCCGCTGTCTCAAGGGCCTGCTCTCCATGGCCGGTGACGAGCCCCATCCCTCGCTCGTCCGCACCACGCCGCCCGCGTTCGCCGCCTGAGACCGACGGCGCACGGGAACACCCATGAAGATCCACCACCTCAACTGCGGCACGATGCGCGTGCCCACCGCGCCTCTGGTCTGCCATGTCCTCCTCGTCGAGACGGCCGGCGGGCTCGTCCTCGTCGACTCCGGTCTCGGTCTGGCGGACATCGCGGACCCCCGGCGGTTCGGGCCGTCCCGCCATCTGGTCCGGCCCGTCCTGCGGGACGGGGAGACCGCGGCCCGCCAGGTCGAACGGCTCGGCTTCGCGCGGGAGGACGTACGGCACATCGTCCTGACCCACGCCGACGCGGACCACATCGGAGGGCTCGCCGACTTCCCGCACGCCCGGGTCCATCTCACGGCGGCCGAGGCGCTCGGGTCCATGGGCGCCCCGTCGCGGCGGGAGAGGATGCGCTACCGGCCGGCCCAGTGGGCGCACGGCCCGCGGATCGTGGAGCACGGTCCCGGTGGCGAGAGCTGGCGTGGCTTCGCCGCGGCGAGGGAACTGGACGCCGTCGCCCCGGGGATCGTCCTCGTCCCGCTGCCCGGCCACACCCGGGGGCACGCGTGCGTCGCGGTCGACACCGGCACCCGCTGGCTGCTGCATGCCGGGGACGCCTTCTACCACCGCGGCACGCTCGACGGCCGTACGCGCGTCCCCGCCGCCCTGCGGACCATGGAGACCGTCATCGCGTGGGACCGGAAGCGGGTCGGGGAGAACCACGCCCGACTGGCCGAGCTGTACCGGGCCGGGGATCCCGGACTCGCGGTCTTCTCCGCCCACGACCCGGTCCTGTACGAGAAGGTCCGCGCGGAGACCGGGGCCGGGGCGTGAGACACCTCGCTGTCAGGGGCGCCCCGCGAGCCGCGCCCCCGTCATCGGGTCCGGCAGATTGGGGCGCGAGGCCGACGGGGACGGGTCCGCGGCGGGGTGCGTGGCGGAGGCCCCGGGCGGTTCGGTGACGGGCCGGGAGTCCGAGGCCGTCGCCACCCGGTCGGTCAGCCAGCGCTGGTCCGGGGAGCCGTCGCGGGGGCGCACCACCACGGCGGCGTCCGCGTCCCGGGACGCCGGGGTCACCGCGAGGCCGTCCTGCCAGCGGGGGATGAGATCGCCCCGCACCGTCAGGTCGTACCGTACGTCGGCGGCGCGGGCGGGACGGACGGCGCAGCGGCCGAGGACGGCGACGCCGTCGACGCCGTGGGAGTTCAGGCACAGCCCGGGCTCGGCCGCGCTGCGCAGGAGGCCGTCGTCCTCGTACGACCACCGCTGGCTGCGGGCCGAGGAGCAGGCCGCCATGGTGGTCTCCGCGCCGCGCCGGGGCCGTGTGTCGCGGATGTCCAGGCAGAGTCCGGCCCCGGCGTTGCGCAGCCGGACGTCCTGGGGTCCTGTGGCCATGCCGGTGGGGTCGGGCGGGACCCGGCCGTCCCCGCCCGCCGAGCCGGAGTGCGCGGGGTAGGGCGCGGAGGCGCTGCTGGACGCGGCGGAGCCGTAGTCGTCGCGGCCGTCGCGCGCGGGCCAGAGGCTGACGGCGAGGACGGTCGCGAGCAGCACCGCAGAACCGGCCCCCAGACCGGCGAAGAGCACCCGGGACGGGGCGGGCGTCAGGGAGGAGACCCGGTTCGGCACGGTGAACGAGGGCAGCACCCGCTGCCGGCCCGGCGCCGAGTGGCGCCCGGCGGGGCGCGGCGCGTCATCGGCGCGGGAGTCGGCCGTACGGGCGCGGATCCGCAGGTCGAGATAGCGGCGGGCGCCCCAGCCCAGTACGGCCTCGGCGAGCAGGACGTCCAGCTTGCCGTGGAAATGGCCGAGTTGGTCGGCGGCGTCCCGGCAGTGCGCGCACTCGGCGAGATGGTTCCGTACATCGGGGAGCAGGGCGCCGCCGCGGCGAATGGGGACGTCGAGCAGACGGTTGTAATACCGGCATTCCGGCTTCGGGGCGATTTCGATGTGCGCCCGGAGACAGCCTCTCCGGAATTCCTCGCGCGCCTGTTCCAGTTCGAAGAGCGCCGTATCGGTATCGAGGGCGAGCATTGCCGCCGGTACGGATATGGGTTCCGCCTCGACCTCGGTGTGCCAGAGCAGGCACTGCGCGGTTCCCGACATGGCCCGGAATGCGCGCACGGCGAGCTTTCTCCGGTCGGCGCCGCGCGCCTTCGCCGCCCGCGCCCCGCGCGCCACCGCGGGTCTCCGCAGTTCGGGGAGAAGGTCCTTGAGGGGTTCGGCGGAGGACCACGACCCGACCATGTCCCGTACGGTGACGAGGAGTTGGGGCCTGAGGGCGGCGCCGGGCCGGGCCTTCCCGAGGGTGTCGAGGACGTGTTGGAAGGCCGCGGCGGCCACCACCGACGCGCTCTTCGCCGGGGAGGCGAGACAGACCGCCGCGTAGTCGTGGACGGCCTCCCAGTGCCGGGCCATCAGCAGCGCCACGGGATAGCCGTCACCGGCGCCCGCCCCCGCCCGGACGGCGGTGAGCAGGCGTTCGTCGGAATCCTCGGGGCCGGGACCGGCGCTGGAGCCGGGGCCGGGGGCCGGCGGGGCGGAGCGCGGCGGGTAGGCGGGGCGCGGGGGGTGAGGGGTGTGCACCTGACACTTCCTTCCAGGGCGCAATGGGGCACGCAGAAGTTCTGGGCCTGAAAAGCAGACCCTCTACTGGTACATACCTTTTCGGGAGGCGCGGGACCGCATGGTCGGCGGCGGCCCGCGATTTCGCACGATGAAGCAAAAGGCGGCCATTGACCGTGCACGAGGAAGTTCACCATTCCACAAGTGACTCGGCGGAAACAAGGCGCCTGGCAGGCGACTGTTTTGAAGGAAAGTCAAAGCGCAGAGCGGGAACACGCCGCCTTTAACCGGGCCCACCTGACGGAACGTCAGGCTCGGTCGCGGGCCGTCCCGCCGTCGCCGACCGGTCGCGAACCGGTCGCGGGCCGGTCCGCGCACCGGTCACGCACCGGTCCACGCACCGGTCGCGCACCGGTCCGCGCACCGGTCGCGAACCGGTCGCGCACCGGTCGCGGGAGGTCAGCCTCGTGTCTGTGCCGCCGAGTGGGCGGCCCGCTTGCGGTAGTCCTTGGGAGGGAGACCGTAGGCGGTGCGGAAGGCGCGGCTGAAGTCGGTGGGGTGGGCGAATCCCCAGCAGGCGGCGATGGAGTGGATGGGTACGTCGCGCAGCGCGGGATCGGTGAGGTTGTGACGGGCGCGTTCCAGCCGCTGCCGCCGGATCCAGGAGGCGACGGTGGTGCCTTCGTCCTGGAAGAGACGGTGCAGATAGCTGAGGGAGATGTGGTGGGCGGCGGCGATCGAGGGCGGCGTCAGGTCGGGGTCGCGCAGATGCTGCTGGATGAACGCCTGGATGAGCAGGGGCAGCGTTCGCCCGTGGGCCTCCGGCGTCAGGGACTTCTCGGCGGCCAGGGTGTGGGCGAAGAGCGCGGCGACCAGATCGGTCAGAACCGTCCCCAGACGGGGGCCGTCGTCAAGGGTGTACTGGTCGGTGCTGCGGGTCAGTTGGGTGAGGAACTGGGCCAGCAGCGCGCCCACGCCCTCCTTCGCCGACATCCGCCGCCCGATCGCCCGGTCGGCCCGGCCCCTCATGAGGGGGAGCTGCGCCTTGGGAAACTCGACCCCCACGATCCCGGTCGGCTCCTGGCCGGTCCAGGTCTCGGACGGCCGCGACGAGTCGTTCGAATGGAACTCGTACGCGTCGACGGTCGCCTCCTGCCGGCCCAGGGTGAGCCTCCCGCTGCCTTTCAGGACGAGGGTGAGCTGGTAGACCTCGGGGTCGGACTGCCTGATCAGCTTCGGCGTCCGCCGGAAGACCAGCGGCTGGAACTCCCCCGGCCACACCGACACCGCCCCGAGCCGGACCAGCCGCTGGTGCACCCGGAAGTCGGCGGCGTGGTCGCTGCGCAGTTCGATGGGGGCGTACGCCAGGCTCATCAGCTCCCGATAGCACGCGAATCGGTCCGCCGCGGGCACGTCCTCACTCCGGAACACCGTCTCGACCAGCATGTCGCCACCGCCTCTTGAAAGAGCCCCGACCGGCCTGCCACCTCCCCCACTCTCCTCCCCCGGGGACCGGCGCTTCAACAGAAATCCCACCGGCCCGAACACGGGTGGGGACGGCGCCACCGGGGGACGGCGGTAGACGCACCGTCAAGTCGTAGGGACACTCCGGCAACGACTTTCCGTCGGCACCCCGGCAACATCGGGTCCGTCACCACCACGGGCCTCCGGAATGCGCCTGGGGCTCAACGGAGAAAGTCTGTTTCCAGGGGGGAAACATGCGAGTAACGCAGATGGCCGCAGGGCTGACAGCCGCCGTCACCGCTGTTGTCGGGCTGAACATGGCGACCGCCGGTCCGGCAGCGGCCGCGGAGGGAAGCTGGCGTCCTTACGGCAACACGAATCCGATCACCTCCAGCTCCAGCCTGTGGCGTTGCGCCACCACCCAAACCATCGCGTCGGATGTGCTCGCGCAGGTCTGCGCGGTCAGGGCGTCCGGTGGGAGCGGGTCCGGCGCGCAGGCGGCGGTGATCGTCCGCAACAACCGCTCCGTCCTCTACCGCACGTCGGCGGAGGCGTCCCTGTGGAAGGGCCTTGAACGCCTGGGCGTCTGGGAATGCGCGTCGTCGGGGGTCGGGGCGAACTCCTGGTCCGTGTGCTTCGGACGCACCCTCACCCAGAGCGGAGCGGTGGACGCGACGGGGTACGTCGGAGGGACGTCCCTCGGCCTTTCACCGACCGTCTGATCGAGCAAGCCGTACATCCGTCCGCCCCCGGCTCCAGCGGTCCGGGGGCGGACACCGGCCGGGCACACTACGACAATCACCTGCCCGTGAACGCGACGGTCCGAGGCATCCGCACCGACGGGATATCACGCGGACCGCACACTGGTCTCCGGAGGTTTCAGCATGGCGGAATCCGTCCGCACCACCCTCGCGACCGTCTCGACGGTGGTGCTGGTGCTGGTGCTCCTCGTGTCCGCCCCGCCCGAAGCGGCCGGCGCCGACAGCGGCGGTGCGGAAGCCGCGGCCGGCGCCACCCGTCTCACCCTGGCGACCGACACCGCCATTCCCAGGGGCGCCACGGTCGATCTGCTCCGGCGGACGATGACGCTGGCCGCCGGGGAGAAACGGCACCTGCGCGGCCGGCTGGAAGCCACCAGTACGACGACCGGAATCGTCGGGCTCACCCAGCGCGTCAGATGCCTGGACGCGGCGGGCGCCACCGTGCCCGTCGTCGCGGCGTCGGCCCGCAACCACGAGGGCAGCGACACCACCACGTACGCGATCCCGGGCCATCTGCCCCTCTACGCGGACCTGCTCCTCACCGCGCCCGTGGCGGGCCTCTACACCTGTCTGCTCCAGGGCAGCGCCTACTCGACCCTGCCGGGCACCTACCACTTGACGGCGGTCGCGGGCAGTACCTGGCTGGAGACGGACGACACCGACCGGCCCGGCGCGCACTGGTGGCAGAACCCCGCCTGCGAGAGCGCCGACCCGGACGGCTCCTGCACCTATGTCGGGAGCGGCCCGGCGCGCCGGGACGCCTGGGTCTTCTACGACGACGGCACACCGGTCCACCAATGGCGGGCCCGTCCGGACGCGGCCACCGTCTCGGCCCGAGCCAATGTCGAACTGACCACGTGCTACCGGGGAACCGCCTCCTGCGCCGACGCGATGGAGGCGTACCCCCGTGGCAAGAACGCGGTCGTGGACACACGCCTGGAGTTCATCCAGCTCGACACGACGGGGCACGCCTGCCGCACGCACAGCACCTCCGCCCGCCGGACCGTCACCGACGACGCCCATCACGCCGTCGGCTACTCCGCGCTCTCCGGTCTCCCGGTCGACCCCGGCTGCGGCACCCGGACGTTCCTCCTGCGGGTGTACGTGAAACACGTGTCGGGGCAGACGGTCAAGATCGACGGAGTGCAGAGCGGCCTCACGTCTCTCACCAACGGCATCGCGTTCAACGACCTGGCGGGGCCCGTGTCCCGGGCACCCGCACACACCTGACCCGCACACACCTGACCCGCACACACCTGACCCGCACACACGTGCCCCGTGCACATGTGGCCCGCACACACGCGGCCTCAGTCCACGTGGCCCGCGTCCACGTGGTCTACGCGCAGGTGACCTTCATCTGCGCCGCCGCGTGGTGCGCGCCGAAGCGCTCCTGGCTGCCCCAGTCCTGGCCCCGGTCGACCAGCCGTACGGAGAACGTCTTTCCCTTGACCGGGTAGCTGCCCACCGGCACCAGGCTGCCGCGGTGCGCGGTCTGCCGTACGCCGAAGGTCCTGTAGCCGGAGGTGCCGTCCGCCGGATCGGCGAGCACCTGGTAGACGGTGGGGTCGCCCGCCGCGTCGGCGTCGTGGCCGCTGTCGGGCACGTAGATGGCGAGGGCGCACTTCTCGTACGACGCGTCGAGCTTCCAGGACCAGACGGCGGTGGAGCCCCGGTCGATGTCCGGGCTGCCGGACATCGGCACGGCGGAGAAGCGCCCGTCGCACGTGGCCCCCTTGTAGCCGCCCTTGGTGACGGTGTACCAGGCGGCCTTGCCGTTCTCGAAGCGGCCGTGCTCGCGGTACGTGCCGGTCGTGCAGCCGGGGCCCGCCCACTCCCCCGCGCCGGGTCCGTGGCCACCGCCGGAACCGGAGCCGGAGGGCGAGGGCGCGGCCGTGGTCGCTCCCGGCCCCGGGGCCGCGCCGCCCGCCTCACCCTCGCCCGAGCCCTCACCCGCGTCCGCGCCTTCGCCCGCGCTGCCGCCCGCGCCCTCGCCGGGGCCCGGGGTGACCGCGCCGCCCAGTCCGGGCAGTTCGGGGGAGCCGACCCGCGGTGGCTGCCCGGGGCCGGCGGCGTCGCGCCCGGCGTCCCCGCCGCCCCCCGTACCGGCGACCACGGCGGCCGCAGCGCCGAGACAGCCGAGGGCCACCACCGCCACGGTGATCAGCAGACGCCTGCGCGCGGGCGGGCCGGAGGAGCCGGCGGACGGGCCGCCGGAGTCCGCTCCGGCGCCCGGCGTCATCGTCCTGGAGACCCAGAGGTCCTCCTCCACCGGCGGCGGCTCGTACGCCCGGAACATCTCCCGCTCGTCGGCCGCGCCCGGCGCGGCCGGTCCGCCCGGTCCGCCCGGTCCGTCCTGCGTGTCGTGCCCGTTCCGCCGGTCCTGCCCGCCCGGTCCGCCCGGCCCGTCCTGTCCGTCCCAGAACTGCTCCGCGACCGCGCCGCACAAGGGACATCTCATGCCCGGCAGCGAGACTCCATGGCCGTTCCCGCACCGTTCACACCTCATGCCGCCTCACTATGGAGGATCACGGACCACTCCGGCAGCAGAAGACCACGATTGGTCTGCCCGTTTCCCGCTGCCGCACCCGCCGCTCCGGCCCCGCCCGTACCGCCGAGTTGACCTTGCCCCAAGGTCAGGGCGCACCCTCCTGGCGCCGGGCCGAAGAGGGCCCGGTGACGGAGGATGGGGCCTCGTGGACGGTGTGGAATTGCTCACCATCGGTGAGATCGCGGCGCGCTCGCGGCTCTCGCCCAAGGCGCTGCGGCTGTACGACCGGCTCGGTCTGCTCGCGCCCGCCCGGGTCGACACGGTCACCGGCTACCGCTGGTACCGCCCCGACCAGGTGGAACGCGCCCGGCTGGTCGCGCTGTTGCGGCAGCTCGACATGCCGCTGGCGCGGATCGCCGAGGTGATCGCGCTGCCGGGCGAAGAGGCGGCGGCCGAGGTGGCGGCGTACTGGACCGGCATCGAGGAGCGCCACGCCGTACGGAGCGCGGTGGCCGCCCATATCCGTGACCGGCTGTCAGGCAGGAGAACGCACATGTACGAGGTCAGCACCGTCGACGTACCGCGGCAGACCGTCCTCGCCGAGCGGAGGCATCTGGTCACCGCCGAGCTGCCCCGCTGGATCCCCGCCGCCCTCGGCCGGCTGACCGCGGCCGCCGCGGAGTGCGGGGGCCCGGCGGGGGCGCCGTTCGTCGTCTACCACTCCGACATGAGCCTGGACACCGACGGGTCGGCCGAGGCGTGCCTCCCCGTCGCGGACCCGGCCGCGGCGGAGGCGTACGCGGCCGCCGCGTCCGGTGGCGGCCGCGCGGTCTCCCTGCGGGTGGAGCCCGCGCGGCGCCTCGCGTACGTACGGATCACCAAGGCCCAGGTGGCGCACCCGCAGATCCTCTCCGCCTTCCAGGCCGCGGAGGAGTGGATCGCGGCGCGGGGGCTCACCGTCAGCGGGCCGTGCCGTGAGATCTACTTCGCCGACTGGGACGCGGCGTCGGCCACCGACGAGGTCTGCGACATCGCCTTCCCCGTGGAGTGACCCCGGAGCGGAGCGGCCCCGGCCCCGGTCTCGGGACCGGGGGCGGGGGCGGGGCCCCGGCTCAGGCCCACCGGCGCGCGGTCTCCGCCATCGCCGCGATCGCGTCGCCCATCCGTGCGGGGTCCGTGCGGACCGCCCGGCTGGTCTCCACGTGGAGGAACGGGACGTCCTGGTCCGCGGCGAGGACGCCCTGCTTGTTCTTGCGGCCCGCCAGCGGGCACTTCGCGGACCAGGCGCGGCAGACCCGGAAGCCGTCGTCGGTCAGGGCGCGGGCCAGGTCGACGGCCTGTGGGCGGGCCGTCTCGCCCGCGCCGGTGGAGACGACCAGGTCGTGGTCGGGGGCGCTGCTGTCCGCGAATCCGTGCACCTGGATCCCGGGCAGCCGGCGGGCGACCAGCTCGGCGCAGACGGCGTGGAAGACCGTGTCGCGGCGGTGTGCCACATCGGCGGCCTTCCCCTCGCCCGCCGTACGGTGCGTCCCGGCCATCACCAGGACCCCGCCGGGCGCGGAGCGCAGGATGCCGACGCCGAGCAGGTCGCTGTACGCGTCCGCGACGGGGTGGGGCACCTGGACGGAGTAGTGGACCGGGTCGTCGAGGGCCACGTACACGCGCCCCCAGCCGCGCATGTTCTCGCCCGCCCGGTCCGCGATCTCCGCGTACCGGCGGCCCGGCGCGTCGGACGCGGCGTCCATGGAGGACGCGGCGGACGCGGTGTACGCGGCGGACACGGCGCCCCTGGAGGACCCGGCGCCCGCGTAGGCCACGTCGTCCGCGTCGGAGGCGTCGGACTTGGCGGAACCCGCGGAACCCGCGGAACCCGCCGGGGCCGGTGCCCGTACCGAGTCGCGCAGGATCCGTACGCCGAAGTCGACCTCCGCCAGCCGGCGTTCGGCCTCCTCGTGCTTGCCGTCCACGTACAGCGCGACGCCCTCGGCGAGGATGTCGCGTTCGACGCGCTTGGGCGGCAGGTAGCGGGCGTCCGCCACCTTGACCGTGGCGAAGTCGGCTATCCGGCGTTCCAGGTCGACCTCGATGGCGCCGTCGTCGGGCCCGGCGGGCGGGGAGGACGGGTCCGAGGACCCGCCCAGCAGGGGGGTGACGATCACCACAACCACCGCGATCAGGGCTGCGACCAGCAGGCTTGCCATGATTGTTATCTTCACGGTCGGAGATCGTGTCATATGCGGGTCAAAATACCGGTGTGAAGAGATCCCTCCCCCTGTCCCGCGCAGTGCCCCGCACGGCCCTGCGCACCACGCGTGCCGCCCTGCGCGCGGCCGCGATTCTCGCCCTCGCCTCCGCCGTCGCGGGCTGCTCCGCGTTCGGCTCCGGTGACGACGCGGGCGGGAGCGAGGGGGCGAAGGCCGGCGGTCCGTCGTTCACGGTGGCCGCGGCCGGTGACGTACTGATCCACCCGCCGCTGATCGACCAGGCGGCCAAGGACGCCAAGGCGGCGGGCGGCGACAGCAAGGCGCTGGACTTCGGCCCGCTGATGGCGGGCGTGCAGCCGGTGATCAGCAAGGCGGATCTGGCGATCTGTCACATGGAGCCGGTGATCGCCAAGAAGGGCGGCCCGTACGAGGGCTTCCCGAACTTCCAGATCCCGCCGGAGATCACCACCACGCTCAAGGACATCGGTTACGACACCTGCTCGACGGCGTCGAACCACTCGATCGACCACGGCCCCGCGGGGGTCAAGCGCACGCTCGACGCCCTCGACGCGGCCGGTCTGAAGCACACCGGTTCCGCCAGGACCCAGGCCGAGGCCGAGACGCCGCTGATCGTGGACGTCAAGGGCGTCAAGGTCGCGCAGATCTCGTACGCCTTCGGCTTCGTCAAGCACGAGGTGCCCGCCGACAAGCCGTGGCTGGTCAACAAGACCTCCTTCAAGGAGATCGCCGCCGCCGAGCGCGCGGCGCGCAAGGCGGGCGCGGACGTCGTGATCCTCAGCATCCACTGGGGGCGCGAGCACCAGCCGGAGCCCAGCACCTCGCAGATGAAGCTCGCGAAGCGCATCGCCGAGAAGACCGGCATCAACCTGGTGATCGGCCACCACGCCCATGTCGTACAGCCGATGGAGAAGGTCGGCGGCACCTGGTTCGCCTACGGTCTGGGCAACCAGGTCGCCCGGCACGAGGTGCCCAGCGGTACGTCCGAGGAGGGCGTCATCGGCTGGTTCACCTTCACAAAGCGGGGCGGTGAGTGGGACGTGAAGGCGCAGTACGTGCCGACGTTCGTGGACACCCCGCCCGACCCGGAGGACCACGAGGACCCCGAGAACCTGCCGGCGGGCGCGGTCACCGACTACCGGCTGCTCAGTCCGGCGCAGGCCGTCAAGGACGGCAAGGGCGCCGACGGGAAGAAGTACACCGAGGAGCAGCTCGCGCGTTACCGGCTGGCCTTCGAACGTACACAGGGCACGATGCTGAACCGCGGTGCGGAGAAGGACGGGCTGACGCCCCTTCAGGCGCTGCCCGAGTGAGACGTGTGCTCCGGGCGGGACGCCCGCGTTCGCGCCGCACGGGCCCCGAATCGGTCCTGTTACCCACACGAACACCTCCTGTAACCCAGATCACACAGAAATTCGTTCGAGGTCGACACAACCATTCGCCTGTGTGACCGGTCCTCATATCGCGACGGGGGCTCGTACCGCGACGGGGGCAGTGCTGTCACGCCCCCGTCCGTCCCCCACCGCGCGCAATCGCAGGTCACGCCTCCACGCGTGACCTCATCCGCTCTGCCCGCATGCCCGCACGCACTGTTCTGAGAGAGGTACCCGCATGGCCGGTTCGTCGGCGAAGCGGCGGCACAAGGTCCGCAAACGGGCCGACATGTCGCTACTGGGCGGCATTCGTCCACCCATCGCGGCCCTCTCGGCCCTGCTCCTCGCCTTGGCCGCCCTCACCGCGCTCGGCCTCGGCAACCCGCAACGGGAGCCGCTGCCCGAGGCCGTACTCACCTCTCAGCAGCACTTCGCGGAGGACGGCGCCATCGCGCTGCGCGCCTCGCTGGACGAGTCCATCACGGACCTCAACCGGACGGCCGCCCTCTTCAACGCGGGCGACCCGGTCTCCGCGGACACCGTCCTCGACAAGCTCGGCAGCGTCTACCAGAAGTGGCGCGGCTCGGCGGTCGTCGAGATCAAGTCCGGCAAGCTGCTCGCCGCGCGCGGCGAGAACGTGCCGCTCCTCGCCATCGACCGCGACAAGCTCGCCGACCCCGGCGGCCTCGCGCCCCGCATGGTCCGCCTCAAGAACGGCGAGACCCGGCTGCTCACCTTCGCGCTGCTCTCCTGGGAGGGCCAGCCGCAGCAGCTCCTGGTCACCTCCAACAGCCTGAAGTTCCCCGGCGTCAGCATCGGCAAGTTCCGCGTGATCGCCGTGGTCGACTCGGGCGGCCAGATCCTCAGCAGCGACGGCATCCCGGCGCCCGAGAAGATCCCCTCCGACACGGTCGAGGAGGAGGTCAAGCAGACGAAGAAGCAGCTCCGCTCCTTCGCCAGGCGCAGCGCCGAGAAGGCCGAGCAGAACCCGGTCAAGTCCAAGGAGCCCGGCTCCGGCGGCTTCCTCGGCGTCAGCGGGACGATGACGGGACCGCGCATCAGCGGTGAGCGGCCGGTCGCCGGTTACGCCTCGCTGGCCGCGCCCGAGGCCGGGGAGTCCACCGACGCGACCAGCCTCGGCCTCTCCGTCGTCTCCCTCGTGACCGTCCCCGAGAACACCAGCCGCGTGAACAGCCCGCTCTTCGGCCTGCTGTCCGCCGCCGCGCTGCTCCTCATCGGCGCACTCGCCGTGACCCTGCTGCTCGGTACGGTCCAGCGCCCCCTGATCCGGCTGTTCCTGGAGAGCCGCCGCCTCACCCGCGGCGATCTGACCCGGCCCGTGACCGTGCCCCGCTTCGGCGAGACGCGCCGGCTCGGGCAGGCGCTGGACCGGCTGCGCCGCCAGCTCCTCGGCGAGACGCCCGAGGCCACCGCCGACGACGCGCCCGCGCCCGCGGGCGGCACCGGTGGCTCCGGCAAGGCGCCGCGCCGGCGCCGCGGCCGCCGTATCGGCACCCGCGCCCTGCTGGCCGCCGGCGGGATCCTGCTGCTCGTCTGGTCCGCCCCGATGATGCTGCTGCTCAACCGCGCCGGTGACTCCGTCGTCGTCCCGCAGCAGATCGTCAACGACCAGCGCGAGCGCACCGACACCCTCTCCGACCGGGTGCGCCGCGCCCTCAACGAGGGACACGCCGACATCGTCTCCGTCGCCACCCTCATCGGTGACAAGACGGAGCCCGACGCGATGACCTCCGTCCTCGAACGGACCATGCGCGAGCACCCCCGCTACGAGTCGATGTACGTCCTGTCCCCCGAGGGCACGGTCCTGGCCGAGGCAGGCGGCTCGCCGAAGCACCCGGCGGGCAAGAAGCCCGGTGAGGATCCCGTCGCCGTCCTCGGCACGGACGGGAAGGAGCCGCGCATCGCCGGCTACGCCGAGCTGCCCGGCCGGGACGGCGCCGCCGTCGTCGGCGAGTTCCGCGTCGACTTCCTCAACTCCCTGCTGAAGCGGCCCGGCCTCGGACAGATCCGTATCGTCGACGCCGACCGGCGCGTCCTCGGCTCCAACACCGGCTACCTGGCCTTCGAGAAGCTGCCGTCCAAGCGGCTCGACTCGTTCGTCGAGGGCACCAACCAGCAGGTCGGCCTGAGCGCCAAGCCCAGCAGCGTCCTCTACCGCACCGGGGGCGGCATCCAGATCGCCGCCGCGGCGCCCTTCGCGGGCGGCGGCGCGGCGAAGTCGCTCGGCTGGACCGTCGTGAGCTGGCAGCCCGCCTCCGGGCTCGCCATCCCCGAGTACAGCGCGCAGAACCGTACGGTCCTGGCCGGGCTCCTCGGTGTCACGGCCGCCGTCGCCTGTCTGGGCTGGCTGCACATCATCGTCGTCCGTCCGCTGCGCGACCTGGCCGATCAGGCCGAGGCGCTGGCCGACGGCGACCGCCGCACCGTCCTCTACCCGCGCCACCACGACGAGGTCGGCGCCATCGCCCGCTCCCTGGAGCTGCTGCGCCAGCAGCTCCAGGAGCAACGCAAGCGCGATGGCGCACCGTCCGCCCTCGCCGGAAGGAACTGACCGACCGTGCTCTTCCTCTACTTCGTGTTGCTCGTGTGCAGCGCGATCCTGCTGATCGCGGGGCTCGTCGAACAGCGGCGGCACTTCACCAACCTGAACCGCATCCCCACCCGGGTGCTGGTCAACGGGATCCGCGGCAAGTCCTCCATCACCCGG
This sequence comes from Streptomyces sp. NPDC059142, assembly GCF_042755665.1. NCBI lineage: Bacteria > Bacillati > Actinomycetota > Actinomycetes > Kitasatosporales > Streptomycetaceae > Streptomyces > Streptomyces sp. NPDC059142. Next base: position 5,495 of record NZ_JBHZDA010000049.1, on the reverse strand, counting down.
CTGTGCGCGGGCGCGCTGCGCGGCGGCGACCTGGTCACCGTCGCCAAGACGACCGGCACCGCGGCGCGCTTCATCCACCCGGACGCCACCGAGGAGCCCGTCTACCGCAAGTTCGGCATCGCCAACGTGGTGGAGCAGATCGGGATCGTGCGGCGGGCCGCCGCGTACAACCCCGACGCGCTGGTGATCGAGTGCATGGCCGTGATGCCCGCGCTCCAGGAGATCAACCAGTCGAAGCTGATCCGCTCCACGATCGGCGTGCTCTGCAACGTCCGTGAGGACCACCTCGCCGAGATGGGCCCGACCCTGGACGACGTGGCGCGCTCGCTGTCGCGCTCCATGCCGGAGGACGGCATCTGCGTCACGGGGGAGAAGGATCGTTTCGCCATTCTTCAGGAGGAGGCGGACGCCCGTAACTGCCGGCTCATCTACGCGGACCCCGAGACCGTCTCCGACGAGGAGCTGCGCGGCTTCAGCTGGTTCACGTTCAAGGAGAACGTGGCCATCGCGCTGAAGGTCGCCGAGCTGATGGGCGTCGAGCGCGAGACCGCCCTCCAGGGCATGTACGACGCCCCGCCGGACCCGGGTGTCCTCTCCGTGGAGCGCTACCTCACGCCCGACGACAAGCGGCTGCGGTTCGCGAACGTCTTCGCGGCGAACGACCCCGAGTCGACGCTGATGAACATCAACCAGCTCCTCGACCTGGGCGCGATCTCCCGCCCGCTCAACGTGGTCATCAACTGCCGTCCCGACCGCGTCGAGCGCAACGGCCAGATGGGCGAGATCATCCCCGACCTCCAGCCGGAGAAGGTCTTCGTCATCGGCCACCCGGCGAAGAGCGCCATCGATGCGATCCCCGCCGAGTGGCGGTCGCACGCGGTCGACCTCGGCGGCGACAAGCGCGATCCCGAGGAGTTCATGCGGGAGCTGCTGGGGATGCTCGGCCCGGAGTCCTCGCTCGTCGCCATCGGCAACATCCACGGCCAGGGCGAGCTGCTGCTGGAGCACCTGGCGGAGCTGCCGGCGGACGAGACCCCCGACCCGGAGGAGGACGGCGGAGGAACCGGCGGTGCCGGTGGGACCGCGGCCACCGGCGAGGTGCGCACCCCGCCCGCCGCCGCGTCGGCCGCCTCCACCGCCGTCGCGCCCTCCGCCCCCGCCGACGCCTCGGCCGCCTCGGTCGCCGGCCCGGCGCCGGAGCAGGGGTACGAGGGCCGCCCGGCCGCCGACGACACCGTCGCCGTCCCGGTCGTGGCCGCGCAGAACACCGGCCACGCCCCGCTCGCGCTCCCGCCCGCGCCCGCCGACACACAGCGGCACGAGCAGCAGTACGGGCAGCACGAGCAGCACGAGCAGCACGGCCACGAGACCCCGCGGCCCGCCGCGCAGCCCCGGCACGACGAGACGCTGGCGCTGCCCCGCTACGCCCCGCGCATCGACCCGTACCGCCCCTACCCCGAGGCGTACGAGCAGCGCTACCAGCAGCGGCCCGTGCGCGGCGCGTTCGAGCCGGTCCAGATGCCGGACCAGCAGGACCGCTACGGCGCGCAGGACCAGGCGCAGCAGTCCCCGTACGACCACCTCACCGCCTCGGGCGAGTACCGGGAGAACCCGGAACACCCGGAACAGCCCTCGCCCCACCAGACCCCGCGGCAGAACCCAGGAGAACCCCGTTGATCCCCGCAGTCCTCACCCCCGAGATCGCCGCGATCGGCATCGGCCTGGGCCTGATGTTCTCCCTGATCTGCTACCTCACGACCAACCTCTCCCCGGGCGGCATGATCACCCCGGGCTGGCTGGCGCTGACCCTCGTCGAGGACCTCCAGCGCGCGGCCATGGTCGTCGGCGTGACCGTACTGACGTACGTCAGCACGCTGCTCGTCCAGCGCTTCGTGATCCTCTACGGGAAGCGCCTGTTCTCCGCTGTCGTCATGATCGGCGTGCTCCTCCAGGGGACCGTGATGATCGTGCTGTCGCTGGAGTTCCCCCTCATGTACGCCAACCAGACGCTCGGCTTCATCGTCCCGGGTCTGATCGCGTACCAGCTCGTACGCCAGCCCAAGGGCGCGACCATCCTCGCCACCGGCACGGTCACGCTCACGGCCTACGTCGTCCTCACCGCCGGGATCCTGCTCGGCGCCCTGCCGTCAGCCTGACCTGCCCACCCACGGGAGCCGATTCGTCATGAGTGCCAAGTCCAAGAAGCGGGGCCGTCCGGTCCTGCACGCCACGACGGTCCTCGCGCTGCTGGCCGGCAGCGCCTATCTGACCGTAGAGCTCCGCAAGGACGAGCAGGCCAAGGCGCCCGCCGTCCAGGCGATCACCGACACCCCCGGCAAGCTCCAGAACGGGGCGAAGGCCACGACCGGCGAACAGTCCTGGGAGCGGCTGAAGAACCCGGAGCGCTCGGTGCTGCGCGGCGGGGACGGCGAGATCCTCGCCACCTTCACCGACGGCGCGCGCACCGCGACGCTCACCGGCCCCAGCCGTACCTTCGACGAGCCGACCAACACCAAGTCCCGGGTGGTCACGGAGGACTGGGTGCGGCTGATGCCGGAGGCGTGGACGGAGGGCGCCGAGAAGGAGAAGTGGTTCAAGGACTGGTTCAAGGAGTACTTCGGCAGCGAGGAGGACGACATCTTCGCGTTCGCCTTCCAGTACATCGAGGGCGCGCCGATCAAGAAGGACGACGAGGGTGTCTCGTACGCGGGCGACGCCAACTTCGGCCCGGTCGACGAGAGCACTCCCGGCAACCGCCTGGAGCAGTCCGACTTCTACGACTACCTCGGCATCCCGTACACCTTCCGCGACGGCACCACCAAGCAGCCGCAGAAGGACCGTTACCGCGCCATCGACTGCTCGGGCTTCATACGGACCGTCTTCGGCTACCGCGCCCGCTACCCGCTGATGGTGGCCGACGGGGTCGGCGACGGACTGCCGCGCACCGCCAACGGCATGACGCGCTCGGACGTCGGTGTGGACATCTACAAGCTGGGCGGCCCTTCGCCCTGGTACACGCGGCCGGACTCCACCAGCAAGCTCCAGCCGGGCGACCTGGTGTTCTTCAAGATGGACCGGCGGACCAAGGACCGGATGGACCATGTCGGCCTGTACCTGGGCAACGACACCGAGGGCCACCAGATCTTCATCTCCAGCCGCAAAGAGGTCAACGGCCCGACCATGGGCGACCAGGGCGGCACCTCGCGCCTGGACGGCAACGGCTTCTACGCGGCGCTGCTGCGGGCGGCCAAGCGCCTCTGACGTACGTCCGCGAGCGGCCGGTGGAGGGCCGCGGACACGGCGACGGGGCCGCACCCCCTCCGGTGGTGCGGCCCCGTTCCCCTGGGCTCAGCGCAGTTCCTCCGGGCAGCCCGTCCCGCGCGGCAGCTTGTACGGCGCCGCCAGCCGGTAGACCCCGGCGCGCGGCGCGAGGAGTTCCGTCCACTCGTCGCCGTCCACGGTCGGCCCGGCCTTCAGCAGACAGCCGTTGGGGTTGGTGTAGCTCTTCGGGACGCCCTCGTCCTCGGCGTTCCTGGACGCGGCGGTCTCCTGCGGCGGCAGCACCCGCTCGCCGTTCGCGTCGACCAGCGCGAGCCACGGCGAGTACGGGATCCGGATCAGCACCCGCCCGGCCGACTCCACCCGGATCGTCACCTCTTCCGCCGCCGCCCGTTCGACGGTCGCGGGCGGGTCGGCCAGCGGCGTCGGGTCCTGGACGGCGAAGAGCTGCCAGTTGGCGTCGCCCCAGAGGCGTTCGAGGTAGGGCAGGCCCTTCTGGACCAGCTCCGCCTCCGCGGCGGCGCCGTCGTCGGACCGGCCCTCGGGCAGCACCACGTAGTGCACGGCCCAGCGGTCCAGCCAGTCGCGGTAGGTGGTCGCGGTCAGGGTGTCGTCGTAGAAGAGCGGGTTGCGCTCCATGTCGGCCTGCCGGTTCCAGCCCCGGGCGAGGTTGACGTACGGGGTGAGCGCGGACGACTCGCGGTGGCTGCTGGCGGGGACGACCTCGACCCGGCCCGTCTCCGCGCCCCGGCGCTGCAACTGGTTGACCAGCGGCGCCAGCTCGCGCGCCCAGGAGGCGGTGGGGGCCGTCCGGACGATGTCGTCGACGCCCTTGAAGCCGATCCAGAAGTTCAGCCCGGCGAAGGCGACGACCAGCGCGTACCAGCGGCGGGTGCGCGGCGCGGTGTACGGCAGGGCGGCGAGCAGCACCACCCCGCCGACGATCATCGCGAACCGGGAGACGTTGGAGCCGATCTGCGAGTCGATCACATACGTGAGCAGCACACCGGAGCCGTAGACGGCCGTGGCGACCCGGACCGTACGCCACTCCCCGGGGACGAGGACGAAGGTGAGCACGGAGAAGAGGAAGGGCAGCGACGCCGTACCGACCGACATCGGCTGCGTGCCGGAGAACGGGAACAGCCAGGCCGACAGCGCCACCACGGCCGCCGGGGCCAGCCCGAGCGCGTACGCCCCGGGGCGGCGCTTGTTGAGGAAGAGCGCGGCGGCCACGACCCCGAGGAAGAGCCCGGCCACCGGGCTGGCCGCGGTGGCGAGCGCGGCGAGCGGCGCGGCGGCGACGCCCTTGAGCCAGCGCTTGCGGCGCCAGCGGTGGGGCCAGCAGAAGACGGCGGCGACGGCGCCGAGCGCGAACATCATGCCGAGGCCGAAGGTGACGCGCCCGGACAGCGCGTTGCACAGGAACGCGAACACCCCGGCGAGCGCGCACGCGACGGGGTTGCGGACGGCCGGGACGCGGACGAGGATCAGCGCGGTCAGGGCGGCGGAGGCCGTCCCGGCGAGCATCATCGTCGTACGGACGCCGAGGACCGACATCAGGTAGGGCGAGACGACGCTGTACGAGACGGGGTGCATCCCGCCGTACCAGGCGAGGTTGTACGCGGAGTCGGGGTGGCGTCCGACGAACTCGGCCCAGGCGTCCTGGGCGGCGATGTCGCCGCCGCTGTTCGCGAAGAAGAAGACCCAGAGGACGTGGACGCCCGCGGCGACGAGGGTGGTGAACAGGACGGGGTGGCGCCGCACGCGCTCCCTGAGGGCCGCGGACCGTCCGCCGGCGCGTTCCCGCGACGGATCCGTCGACGGATCTATTCGCGCCCCGGCGGCGGGCGTCTCCCCGGCGGGCTCCCCGGTGGCGTCGCCGCTGTCGGCGCGCCTCGGCTCAGCGGTCGTCACTGTGGCTCTCCACGTCTTCCCGTCCCACCGTCGCACCGTCTCCGCGTATCCCGCGTATCCCGCGTCTCCGCCCGAAGCGCGGCGTGCCGACCCCCGGCATCCCGCGGGACGCCCGCACCGTCCAGGACGCCGGCCCGTGGCGCCCGGTCGCCCGCGCGGGGCCGAGCGGATGACGGGGCGGCGCCCAGCAGATGTCCGTTTCGCGACGCTAGCACGTATGGCTCGTACGGGGGCTTCCGACCCGAACGGGAGACCGTGACGCCGGGGGGGGGGGCGGGGGGGGGAGGCGCCGGGCCCCCCCG
>NZ_JBHZDA010000048.1:15290-53062 GCF_042755665.1 Streptomyces sp. NPDC059142 | reverse complement strand
GGGCCGGTCCCGAGGGGGCCGGCCCTCGCTCCGCGTTGTCCCGCGAGGGGCCCGGCGCTGCTCAGGCGCCCGGGTCCACCGCCGCCTCCACCGGATCCGTCTGCGCCTGCGGACCGGCGTCGCCGTCCGGGCCGGGCTCCGGCTCCGGCTCCGGCAGGAACCCGGACAGCCACCCCTCCAGCTCGTCCCTGAGCCGTACCGTCGCGTTGAGCTGGCAGAGCACCCCGATCGTGCTCAGCGTCACACGGTGGATCAGCAGATACGACGGCGGCAGATTGAGCTGCTTGCCCAACTGGTGGGCGGGCGACCGGGGATCCGCGATCCGCGCCGCCTGGGTGCGGATCCAGCTCCGCGTGAAGGTGAACTCCTCCACCGCGGCCGGCTCGATGATCGGCAGCAGATACTCCAGCACCGCGTCCGGGTCGAGATCGATGGACTCCTTGACGAACCCCTCCTCGCGCAGCAGCTCGTACACCGCCTCGGCGTCGCCCTCCAGCGCCAGCCGCAGCGCCTCACCGATGATCCCGGGCAGCCCGCCCGGCAGCCGGTCCACCGTCCCGAAGTCCAGCACCCCCAGCCGGTACGCGCCCCCCTGCGCCTCCTCCTCCTTCTCCTCCTGGGACTCGTCGGCGTCCACGGGCGGCAGCAGCCGGAAGTTCCCCGGGTGCGGATCCGCGTGCAGCAGCCCCGTACGCGCCGGGCCGGAGAAGAGGAACCGCGCCAGAAGCTGCCCCGCCCGGTCCTGCTGCTCCGGTGTGCCGTCCGAGATGATCTCCGCCAGTGGGACCCCGTCCATCCACTCGGTCACCAGCACCTGCTCGCCCTGGTGCACCACCTCCGGCACCACCACGTCCGGATCGTCCGCGAACTCCACCGCGTGCGCCCGCTGCGCCGCCGCCTCCAGCGCGTAGTCCAGCTCCTCGGAGACGCGGTCACGCAACTCGGTGATCAGAGGCTTGATGTCCATCCCCGGGATCAGCGGCCCCAGCAGCCGGGCGAACCGGCTGAGCTGGGTCAGATCGGCGAGCAGCGCCTCCCCGGCCCCCGGGTACTGCACCTTCACCGCGACCTGACGCCCGTCGTGCCACACCGCCCGGTGCACCTGACCGATCGACGCGGCGGCCGAGGGCTTCTCCTCGAACTCCAGGAACAGCTCCCGCCACTCCTCGCCCAGCCGCTCCGCCAGCACGGTGTGCACCGTGTGCGTCGGCATCGGCGGCGCCGCCTCCTGGAGCTTGGTGAGCGCGGCCCGGTACGGCCCGGCGATCTCCTCGGGCAGCGCCGACTCGAAGACCGAGAGGGCCTGCCCGAACTTCATCGCGCCGCCCTTCAGCTCCCCGAGGACCTTGAAGAGCTGGTCCGCCGTGCGCTGCTGGAGCTCCCGGGTGACGATCTCGGCCGACTTGCCGCCGATCCGCTTGCCCAGCCCCCAGGTGGCCCGGCCTGCGAAGCCCAGCGGCAGCGTGGCCAGCTTCGCGGTGCGGGTGACCGCCTTCCGGGGAAGATCAGACATGAAGCCCCTCCTAATCCCAGACAGCCGTGCCGCGTACGGCGGTTACCCGGCCATTGTGTCGTGCGACGCCCCCGTTCCGGAGACGCGCTCCCCCCTTCGCCGTCCGGCCGCGCCGCACGGGCAGTCCTGATGAGGGGCGATCCGCTCCGGGTGCCAGTCCAGCAGCGGCAGTGCCGCCTCCCATCGTGCACCCGTACTGGCGGGAAGCTCCCCGTCGAGGAACGACAAGGCGTGAGCCGCCGTCAGCCCCGCCACCGTGGTGGCCAGCGCGAGGTCACAGGCCGGTACGGCGCCCGCCCCGCGCCCCGAGCGCCACTGGGCCAGCATCCTCGGCCACCCGGGGTCGTGATCGGCCCGGATCCGCGCCAGGCATCCCGCACACGCCGTGCCGCCGGGCAGCACCAGCGGCCCCACCAGCCCTGTCGCCTCGATCACCCCCGCGTAGAGATGCGGCGTACCGGTGGACAGCCACGGCTCGGCCGTCACCGGATCGGGTGCGTACGCCGCGAGCCCGTCGCGCGGTGTGACGATCACCAGGGAGAGCGGCGGCTCCCCCTCCGCCGACCCGGCCGACCCCGGGGAGCCCGCCGTTCTCGGTGGCCGGCCGGGCGCGGACCGCCGGACGAGCTGCCGGGCCGCCAAGTCCCTGCGCTCACCGACCGAGTGGTCCGGCAGCCCGCCGGGGGCCACATCCCCCGCTGTCGCGCAGCCGCCGTCCAGCACGTCGACCCGTCCCACCCCCGAGGCCGCGAGCACGGCCGCGACGGCCGCCCCGACCCGGCCGGCGCCCCTGACCTGCACCCGCGCCGACCGCCGTGCGGCCAGCCTCCTCGGCGCCGCCCCCGGCTCGGGATGCAGCACGGAGAGCGAGGCGAGATCGGGCCGCAGCCGCTCGACCTCCTCCGTCCTGCTCCGCAGCGCGTCGGCCCCCGGGCCGCCCGCCCCCGGGTCGTCGAGCACCCCCGCCTCCGTGAGCCGCCGTACCAGCGTCTCGACCAGTCCGTCCGGCAGCCCCATCGCGCGGGCCTCCTCCCGCAGCAGCGGCAGCCCGCGCGTCCCGTCCAGCAGCTCCAGAAAACTGCCCGTGGCTGTGTCGACCGGGCCCATCAGCACCGCGTGCGCGGGCGTCACCCCGAACTGCACCGTGTGCCGGTCCCGCCAGGCGCGCCGCAGCGCGGGTTTCATCATCGGACGCATCTCGGCCTCCCCGTTCCCGCTGATCCGTGCACCCAGAATGGAGGGCGGCGGCCGACGGTGCCGAAAGTTGTCCACAGCCACGGGCATTAATCGTTCGAATACCGCGCGGCCCTGCGGGGAACAAGCCGGAACCCCTCGGCAGACAGGACTTCCGCCGCGCTGAGCGGGTAACGTCAGGGCGTGCCCGCCGACCCTTCCCTCAGCCGCCCGCTCGGCGGCTCGCGGACGAGCGCTGTCGAGGTCCGGAGAAGCAACCGCCGCAGCAGAACGGTCTCGGCGTACCGCGAGGGCGACCGCACGATCGTGCTCATCCCCGCCCGGATGTCGGAGGCGGAGGAGCGCCGCTGGGTCTCGGTGATGCTCGACAAGCTCGCCGCCCAGGAGAGCAAGCGGGTCCTCGGCGACGGCGCGCTGACCGAGCGCGCCGCCCAGCTCTCCGCGCAGTACTTCGGAGGCAGGGCGCGGCCCGCCTCCGTCCGGTGGGTCACCAACCAGAACACCCGCTGGGGCTCCTGCACCCCCGCCGAGGGCAGCATCCGGCTCTCGCACCGGCTCCAGGGCATGCCCGAGTACGTCGTCGACTACGTCCTCGTCCATGAACTGGCCCATCTGCTGGTGCCCGGACACGGCCCGCGCTTCTGGCGGCTGCTGGAGGCGTACCCGCGTACGGAGCGGGCCCGGGGCTACCTCGAAGGCGTGGTCGCGGCCGGCCGGCTTCCCCACCTTCCCCTCACCCGTGGGGGGAACGGACCGGACGGCACCGAGGCGGACGATGTGGAGCACATCGACGAGACGGACGCGGTCGACGAGACCGACCCGGCCGGCGCCGAAGCCGGGGGATGAGCGCGGGGAGCCCCCTTCTCACCTGTCCTGTACCGAGTCCGTACCGACTTGGCCGATTGTCCGACCCAGCCGTTAGCCTGGCGCGACGCATTGCAGTCGGGATGGGGGACGGTCGTTACGTATGGCACGGGAATTCCAGCGTGGCCACAAGGCCAGGATCAGTGATCTCACGGCGGGGACGGATCTGTACGTGGGTGTGCAGATCGCGGCTCCGGGGCTGAGCTTCGACATCAGCTGTTTCGGTCTCGACGCCGACGAACAGCTTTCGGACGACCGTTACTTCATCTTCTTCAACCAGCCGAAGTCGCCGGAGGAATCCATCCAGTTGCTGGGCGCGCAGGCCGGCGACACCGAGTCCTTCCGGGTCACGCTGGACCGCGTCCCCGCCACCGTCCACAAGCTGTCCTTCACCGCCACGATCGACGGCGCCGGACAGATGTCGCAGGTCGGCCCCGGATACATCCGGATCGTCGCGGGCGGCGAGGAAGTCGTCCGTTACGCCTTCACGGGCTCGGAGTTCACCACCGAGCGCGCGGTGATGCTGGGCGACTTCTACCTCAAGGACGTCTGGCGGTTCGCCGCCGTGGGCCAGGGCTTCGACGGCGGACTCGACGCGCTCCTGAAGAACTTCGGCGGCGAGGTCGCCGAGGAGGAGCCCGCGGCGCCGCAACCCCCGGCGGCAGGTGGCCCCGTCCCGGGGTTCGCCCCGCCCGCCGCGCCGGCCGCGCCCGCGCCGTCCTTCGGCGTCCCCATGGGACCACCGGCCCCGGCACCGGCGCCTGCCCCGGCTCCCGCCCCGCAGCCCGTGCACGCCGCGCCGACCATCGTGGCGCCGATGACCCCGCAGGGCGGCACCGTACCGCCGCCGCCCGCGCCCGCGCCGTACGGCCAGCAGCCCCCGCAGCCGCAGCAGCCCCAGTTCGGCCAGGTCCCCGGCCAGATGCCGCCGCCCGCCGCGCCGTCCCCGTTCGGTGCCCCCGCCCCCTTCGGGCAGCAGCCGCCCGGCGCCCCCCAAGGGGTGCCGCAGGGGATGCCCGCCGGCGGCGCCGGTCTCCAGGCGGCCCTTCAGCCGTACAAGGAGGCGCCCACCGGGCAGCGCTGGACCTCGCAGAACGGCCAGCTTGTCCGGATCGACCTCGGTGAGGGCGGCAGCCCCGTCCTCGCCCGCCAGGGCAGCATGGTCATGTACCAGGGCAAGGTCGACTTCGGCTACAAGGGCGCCGGTTTCGTCGGCCGCGTCGTCGGCAACGCCACCGGCCAGGAGATGCAGCTCATGCGCTGCACCGGCCGCGGCCAGGTCTTCCTCGCCGAGGAGGGCGCGCATCTCCACCCCGTCGAACTCCAGGGCGACGGCATCTGCGTCTCGGCGGAGAACGTCCTCGCCTTCGACGAGAGCCTTCAGTACGAGGTCCGCCGTATCGAGGGCCACGGCATCCCCGGCGGCGCCCTGTTCACCATGCAGTTCCAGGGCACGGGCACCGTCGTCGTGAAGACCCACGGCACCCCGGTGGTGCTCCCCGTCACGCCCACGACCTTCGCGGACTGCAACGCCGTCGTCGCCTGGTCGTCGGCGGCGCAGGTGATCATCTCCAGCCAGGTCAGGCTGCGCCGCAACGCGTACCCCGGCCACAGCGGGGAGACCGTGAACCTCCAGTTCCGGGGAGCGCCCGGCAATTTCATCGTCGTCCAGCCGTACGAGGTCTGAGGGAGCCCGGACAATGAACCAGCAGCTCGCGGGCTTCGCCCCGACCCCCGTCGCGGCCCGGATGGAGAACCACGGCCGCTCCATGCTCAAGGTCGCCATGGCCTCGGGGCACGACCTCTACGCGCGCACCGGCTCGATGATCGCCTACGAGGGCTTCATCCAGTACGAGCCGAACCCGCCCGCCGTCCGCCAGATCGCCTCCCAGTGGGTCACCGGCGAGACCACCCCCGTGATGAGGTGCACGGGCGACGGACTGCTCTATCTCGCCGACTACGGGTCCGACGTCGTCGTCATCCACCTCGACAACGACGCGCTCTCCGTCAACGGCTCCAACCTGCTGGCCTTCGACGCGCACCTCCAGTGGGGCGTCGAGCGCGTCAAGGGGCTGGCCAAGTTCGCCGGCCAGGGGCTGTGGAACGTACAGATCTCCGGAACGGGCTGGGTCGCCCTGACCTCGCGCGGCACCCCGGTCGTCGTCGACTGCGGACGCGGCGAGGACGAGACCTACGTCGACCCCGACGCGCTCGTCGCCTGGTCGCCCGCGCTCAAGGTGAAGGGCAAGCGCAGCTTCAAGGCGTCCTCGCTGATCGGGCGGGGCAGCGGGGAGGCTTACCAGATGGCCTTCTCCGGCCAGGGCATCGTCGTCGTCCAGCCCAGCGAGGACAGCACCGACCGCCTGCGGGTCCGGGGCTGAGGGGAGCGAGGAACCATGCAGAGTCCGCTTTTCGCGTACACCGAACAGCAGTCCCAGGACCGCTACGCCGTCCAGAACCCGCAGCTCCTGCGGGTCGCGCTCGACGGTCAGGACGACCTCCTCGCCCGCAAGGGCGCGATGGTCGCCTACCAGGGGCTCATCGAGTTCGACGGTGAGTACCAGTCGCACGGCCAGCGTCAGGCGCGCGCCGCCACCGGCGAGGGCCTGGACCTGATGCGCTGCTCCGGGCAGGGCACGGTCTATCTGGCCAACCTCGCCCAGTACATCCATGTGGTGGATGTCGACCACGACGGGATGACGGTGGACAGCGCCTACGTCCTGGCGCTCGACTCCACGCTGCACTCCGAAGTCGTCGCCGTGGACAGCCAGTACGGGATCTCCGGCTCCGGCAAGTACCAGCTCAACATCTCCGGGCGGGGCAAGGTCGCGCTGATGACCTCGGGCCAGCCGCTGATGATGGAGGTCACGCAGGACAAGTACGTCAGCGCCGACGCGGACGCGGTCGTCGCCTGGTCCTCCGCGCTGCGGGTGCAGATGCAGGCGCAGACGCACTCCTCGGGGATACGGCGGCGGCGCGGCTCCACCGGCGAGGGCTGGGAGCTGAGCTTCCTGGGACAGGGCTTCGCGCTCGTCCAGCCGAGCGAGGTCATGCCCCCGCAGCAGGCGGAGATCGGTCAGGGGCTGGGCGCGCAGTACGGCGTCGGGCAGAACGGCGCGTACGGGCAGAACCAGAACAACGCCTGGAGCAGGTGACCCGGTCCGCGCAGGTCAGCGGGCGGGATCCACGGAACCCGCCCGCAGGTCAGGGGGCGGGGTCACGGACCCCGCCCCCTGATCCCCGCGTCGCCTCGTCTCAGGCGTCCAGGACCGCCCGCGTACGCTCCAGCAGCCGGACGACCGAGCCGTCGGCCACCCCCGCCACCTCGTCGTACGCGAACCAGCGCAGGTCCAGCGACTCCTCGCTGATGGCCGCGACCGCGCCGGGCCGCGCCAGCGCCGCGTACTGGACATCGAGGTGCCAGTGACAGGGCGCCGGGATGGGATGCCGGTCGAGCTGTACGGGGCCGCCCGGCAGCAGGGTCAGATCCGGGATCCCCGACTCCTCCTCCGCCTCCCGCAGCGCCGCGCGCTCCAGCGTCGTGTCGCCCGGCTCGCAGTGGCCGCCCATCTGGAGCCACATGCCGAGCTTCTTGTGCAGGGTCAGCAGGACGCGGCCCCGCTCCGGGTCGACGACCAGGGCGCTCGCCGTCAGATGCCCGGCCCCGCACGCCTTCCACATCCCGTCCGGATGGGCCGCCAAGTGGTCCAGATAGAGCCCGCGCAGCTCCCGCTGGCCGGGCTCGGTCCCTCCGTACGCCTTCAGGGCGAGGACCGCGTTGTCGTGCAGGCTCACTTGTCGGTGTCGTCCTTGTCGTCCTTGCGGCCCTCGTCGCCCTTGACGTCCCCGCCGCCCTTGCCGTCCGGCTTGCCCTTCCCGTCCTTCCCGTCCTTCTCGTCCTTCCGAAGGTTCGGGCTGTCGCCGGCCGCCTCACCGAGCATTTTGTCCAGCTCGGAGAAGTCGAGCTGCTCGTGGTGGACAAAACCGTCCGGGTCGTCCAGGTCCGAGGCCGTCGGCAGCATGTCCGGGTGCTCCCAGAGCCGGTCGCGCCCGTCGACTCCCCGCGCGTCCGTGAGCGAGGCCCACAGCCGGGAGGCGTCCCGCAGCCTGCGGGGGCGGAGCTGGAGCCCGATGAGGGTGGCGAAGGTCTGCTCGGCCGGACCGCCGGAAGCCCGGCGCCTGCGCAGCGTCTCGCGCAGCGCGTCCGCCGCCGTCAGCCGGTTCTTCGCGGCCTCGTGGACCACCGCGTCGACCCAGCCCTCGACCAGCGCCAGCGCCGTCTCCAGCCGCGCGAGCGCGGCCTTCTGCTCCGCGGTGTCCTCCGGCTGGAACATGCCCTGCTGAAGTGCTTCCTGGATCTCCTCGGGGTGGCTGGGGTCGAACTGGCCGACCACGTCCTCCAGCTTGGAGGTGTCCACCTTGATCCCGCGCGCGTACCCCTCGACCGCGCCGAACATGTGCGACCGCAGCCACGGCACATGGGCGAAGAGCCGCTGGTGGGCGGCCTCGCGCAGCGCCAGATAGAGCCGGATCTCGTCCTTGGGGACACCGAGGTCCTTGCTGAACGCCTCGATGTTCAGCGGCAGCAGCGCGGCCCGGCCCACCGGTCCCAGCGGCAGCCCGATGTCCGTCGAGCCCACCACCTCACCTGCCAGTACGCCCACGGCCTGCCCGATCTGCTGGCCGAACATGGCGCCGCCCATGGAGCGCATCATGCCGATCAGCGGGCCCGCCACCGACTGCATCTCCTCGGGCAGCACCTCGCCCATGGCCGTGCCGACCCGCTCCGCCACGGGGTCGACGAGCTGCTGCCACGCGGGCAGCGTCGCCTCGACCCACTCCGCGCGGCTCCACGCCACGGAGGCGTTGGCGCCGGAGGGCAGCGACGTCACGCCGTCCAGCCAGATGTCCGCCAGCCGCACCGCCTCGTCCACCTGCGCGCGCTCCGAGGGGCCGACGCTCTCGTCCTTCGTACCGTCGGCGGTGCCCTGGGCGACCGTCTGGCGGGCGATCTGCTTGGCCATGTCCCAGTTCACGGGACCGCCCTCGTAGCTCAGCATCTGGCCGAGCTGCTGGAACGCGGCCCCCAGGTCGTTGGGGTTCAGCGAACCGAACATCGCGGCGAAGGGGTTGTCCGCGCCGCCCGCGCCGCCGCCACCCGGCAGCCCGAATCCTGCGAAGGGGTTGCCCTGGGCGCCTTGGCCGCCGGCACCCTGACCACCTCCGGCAGGGTCCTTCTTCTTGCCGTCGCCGTCCTCCGGCTCCTCCGGCGGAAGGCCGAATCCGAATGGTGTGTCACTCACGGGGTTCCTCGGCTCGTAGGGCCACCGGCTTCCTGCCGGCGGCGACTGCCCGACTGCACCTCCCAGCCTAAGCGGCACAGGGAGAACAGGGGCGGTGCCGCGGGTCGGGACGGGATCGACATCCCGGCGGCTTCCGGGCTCGATGCTCCGTCGGCCGATGGCCTGCGGCAGGATGGACGTCACCTGGTACGTACGCGCCATTCACGTACGTATTGAAGACAACCGCTGGAGACGCCCGGTGAGTTCCCCAGATCCGCAGGTTCGCGCAGCGCGAAACCACTCAACCCCGACCCCGTCCCGCGGCCCCGTCGTCGCGGTCACCGGCGCCGCCTCCGGCGTCGGTGACCTGCTCACCCGGCGCCTGGCGGCGTCCGAGGAGATCAAGCAGGTCATCGCCATCGACGAGCGCCGAGGGGAGGTCTCCGAGGCCCAGTGGCACATCCTCGACGTCCGCGACCCGGCCATCGCGGAGAAGCTGCGCGGGGCGGACGTCGTCGTGCACCTGGCGCTCGACCTCGACCTGGAGACCGACGCCGCGGCCCGTACCGCGTACAACGTGCGCGGCACACAGACCGTGCTCACGGCCGCCGCGGCGGCCGGGGTGCACCGCGTCGTGCTCTGTACCTCGGCCATGGTCTACGGCGCACTGCCCGACAACGACATCCCGCTCTCCGAGGACGCGGAGCTACGGGCGACCGCCGAGGCCACCGGCGTCGGCGATCTCCTGGAGATCGAGCGGCTGGGCCGCCGCGCGCCCCGCGCCCACCCCGGCCTGAATGTGACGGTCGTACGGCCCACCGTCCTCATCGGCGGTACGGACACGGCCCTGACCCGCTACTTCGAGTCGCCCCGGCTGCTCGTCGTCGCCGGATCGCGCCCCACCTGGCAGTTCTGCCATGTCGAGGACCTGGTGAGCGCGCTGGAGTACGCGGCGCTCGAAAAGGTCGACGGGGAGTTCGCGGTCGGCTGCGACGGCTGGCTGGAACAGGAGGAGGTCGAGGAGCTGAGCGGAATCCGCCGCATGGAGCTGCCCTCGGCGGTCGCCCTGGGCGCGGCGGCCCGGCTGCACCGCATCGGTCTCACCCCGTCCCCGGCCGGTGATCTCGCGTACACGATGCACCCCTGGGTGGTCAGCGTGAGCCGGCTGCACGACGCGGGCTGGCGCCCCCGGTGGACGAACGAGGAGGTGCTCACCGCCCTCCTCGAAGAGGTGGAGGGCCGCCACACGGTCGCCGGGCGCAGACTGGGCCGCAAGGACGCGACGGCGGCGGGCGCGGCGGGTGCCACGGTCGCGCTGCTCGGTACGGCCGCGCTGGTACGGCGCGCCCGCAAGGCGCGGCGCCGGATCTGAGCCGCCCGCGGGCCCGCCCCGCGCGCGACCGGCCTCACCGCGCCCCGTGTCGCGCCGCCTCGTGCCGCCCCGTCCCGCTCCGGTCCGGGGGAACGGCTGTTCCATGCCGGTGGTGGCGTACGGCACGATGGCCCTATGGCGAGTACGCGTTCCCACCCGGGCGAGCAGGCGGCGCAGGACCCCATCCGGCTGCTCGCGATCCGTGACACCCCGCTCAGCGTCGACGAGGTCTTCCGTGCGGTGGGGGACGGCGCGGCGGGCGGTACGGCGCTCTTCGTGGGCACGGTGCGCGACCACGACGGCGGCGCGGACGTCGACGGCCTCGGCTATTCCTGCCACCCCTCGGCGGAGGCCGAGCTGCGGAGAGTCGCCGAGAAGATCGTCGCCGGTCATCCGGTCCGCGCGCTGGCCGCCGTCCACCGTGTGGGTGATCTGGTGGTCGGAGATCTGGCGGTGGTCGTCGCGGTCTCCTGCGCGCATCGGGCGGAGGCGTTCGAGGCGTGCAGAAAGCTGATCGACGACCTCAAGCACGAGGTTCCCATCTGGAAACACCAGACATTCTCGGACGGCACCGAAGAGTGGGTGGGCGCGTAGCGCCCTCGTAAGAGGGGTGGCGGTCGGGCGACGGGTGGGCGGGTGGGCGCGTAGCGCCCTCGTAAGAGGGGTGGCGGTCGGGCGACGGGTGGGCGGGTGGGCGCGTAGCGCCTCCTTGGAGGGGCGGTGCTCCGTCGAGAGGCGCGGCTCCACCCGTACGGCCCGATTTGCGTAACCGCCTTCCGGCCAGCAGCGTTGGTGCTGCAGATGGTTTATCTGCTGATCGGTCAGTTCGCAGACACTCATGGGTCGGAGGTCGGTATGGCCGTGCTCGTCTGGCTGTTGATTCCGCTGTTCGCCGTCATTGGCGCGGCGATATGGGGAAGCTGGGTCTCCAGGGACCGCACGATAGGAGACATGGCGGAGCTGAACGGCTATGCCCGGTTCCGCGACGCCATGGAGAAAGCGGGGACCGGATCGGAGCCGGTCTGAGGCCGGTGGATCCCGCAGGCCCCCCGGGTCCGGGGCCAGGTCCCCTGTGACCTCGTACGGACCGGCCCCGGGGGTGCACTGACAGAGCCTTCCCGTACTGTCGTTCCATGCCACGCCGCACCGCGACGATGCTCGCTTCCACCCTCGTCCTCATCGCGCTGCTCTGCGCGGGTGTGCTCATCAAGGTCCCGTATTCGGAAATGAGCCCCGGACCGACGGTGAACACACTGGGTGACGCCGGCGGTGAGCCCGTGCTCCAGATCTCCGGTCGTAAGACGTACCCGACCTCGGGTCATCTCAATATGACGACGGTCAGGGTCACCGGCGCGGACTACAACATGAATATCGTCGAGGCCGTCTACGGCTGGCTGGCCCACGACAGTGTGGTGGTGCCGCACGACACCCTCTATCCGGACGGCAAGACGGAAGAGCAGTCCACCCAGGAGAACGCCGAGGAGTTCAGCCAGTCCCAGGAGAGCGCCAAGGTCGCCGCCCTGGACGAGCTGGGGATTCCGTTCTCCTCCCGCACGATCGTCTCCTCGGTGGTCAAGGACAGCCCTTCCGAGGGCGTCCTGCACGCCGGTGATGTGATCAAGGCCGTGGACGGTACGGAGATCAAGGCGCCCGAGGACGTCGCGAAACTCGTCACGAAGCACAAGCCGGGCGAGGACGTCGTCTTCACCATCGTGCCCGAGAAGGACGCGAAGGCCGCGGAGAAGGCGGGCAAGGAGCCGACGGCCACCGAGAAGGTCACGATCACCACACGGAAGTCCGACGAGGGCGACCGGGCGATCGTCGGCATCCAGGCGGGTACTGATCACACGTTCCCGTTCACCATGGACATCAAGCTGGCCGACGTGGGCGGTCCGAGCGCCGGGCTGATGTTCTCGCTCGGCATCGTCGACAAGCTCACACCCGGCTCGCTGACCGGCGGGAAGTTCGTCGCGGGCACGGGCACGATCGACGACAGGGGCGAGGTCGGCCCGATCGGCGGGATCGAGATGAAGCTCGTCGGCGCGCGGAACGCGGGCGCGCGCTACTTCCTCACGCCCGACCGGAACTGCGCCGCGGCGTCCTCGGACATCCCGAGCGGTCTCACCCTGGTCCGGGTGAAGACGATCAAGGACGCGACGACATCGCTGGAGAAGATCCGCAGCGGGGACACGGCCGGCCTGCCGAGCTGTTCGGCAAGCTGACCGGCCGTGTCCGCGCCGCCCGGAGGCGCTGTTACGACTCGAAGGTGGCCGACAGCGCCTCCGCCAGCCCCGGGACCAGCCCGGAGCCCGTGAGGACCTCGTTGGGGGAGTCCTTCTCGCGCAGCCGCAGAGCGGACTCCCGGGCGCCGTCGCGCAGCACGGCCACGGTCATCCGTACCTCCTGACGCTCGGGGTGGGAGGCGACCCACGCGGCGAGCGCCGTTTCATCCAGATTGTCCGGTACGGACGCCTCGGCCGACGGCGGCAGCATCAGCCGCTCGACGGTCATCGCGCAGCCGGCCACCGCCCCGGGCCAGGCGATCGTGCCGAGGAACTCGTCGAGCGGGGTGCCCGCGGGGATCTCGTCCTGTTCCACGGGGGTGAGAGGGGCGACGGAGCCGCCCTCCTCGTCGAGACCCAACTGGGCCGCGAGTTCGGGTTCGTCGGTGCGCAGCCGTGTGGTGTCGACGAGCGCGAAGAGCCGGGCGGGCTGGTCCCATCCCAGCGTCGAGGCGTATTCGTCGATTTCGAGCACCGCGCGGGTCAGCGGGCTCGCGGCCATGGGGGTGCCTGAGGGAGAAACAGTGGACATGGTCAATATCCTGCCTCCTTCGGACCCGGATGCGGGAACTAGGTAAAGCCTGAGTAAGTTGAACAGACTGAACCACACGCATTCACACGACCGCGAACTTCGAGGTGCGCACGTTGGCTTTCCAGATGCCGGACCGCGGCGGAGGCCCGACCGGGCCACGGATCAGAGTGGGCCGGCCTTCCCGTCGGGCTCGGACCCTGCTCATGACATTGGGTGTACTGGCCGTTCTGGCCATGCTCTTCGTCATGTTCGCGGGGTTCTGGACCGACTGGCTCTGGTACCGCTCGGTGAAGTACTCATCGGTTTTCACCACCACTCTCTGGACCAAGATCGGTCTGTTCGCCGTCTTCGGACTGCTGATGGCCGTCGCGGTCGGGCTGAACATCTGGCTGGCGCACCGGCTGCGGCCGCCGCTCAGCGCGATGTCCATGGAGCAGCAGAACCTCGACCGGTACCGGATGGGGATCGCGCCGTACAAGAAGTGGGTGCTCCTCGGGATCACCGCGCTGGTCGGTCTGATCGCCGGTGCCTCCGCCGCCGGACAGTGGCGTACGTGGCTGATGTGGATCAACGGGGTGCCGTTCGGGCAGAAGGACCCCCAGTTCAAGCTGGACGTGGCGTTCTACGCGTTCGACCTGCCCTGGTACCGCTTCATGCTGGCGTTCGGCTTCGCGGCGACCGTGCTGTCGCTGATCGCCGCCGCGCTGACGCACTACCTGTACGGCGGGCTGCGGATCACCAGCCCCGGCGCGCGGGCCACCGCGGCGGCCACCGGCCACCTCTCGGTGCTGCTCGGTGTCTTCGTCTCGCTCAAGGCCGTCGCGTACTGGCTCGACCGGTACGGTCTGGCCGTGAAGTCCAGCGACTTCAAGGCGACGGGCAACTGGACCGGTCTGCGGTTCACGGACGCGAACGCGTTCCTGCCCGCCAAGACGATCCTGTTCTGCATCGCGGTCATCTGCGCCGTGCTCTTCTTCGCGACGCTCTGGCGCCGTACGTGGCAGCTCCCGGTGATCGGCTTCGGCCTGATGGTGCTCTCGGCGATCCTGATCGGCGGTCTCTACCCGGGGATCGTGCAGAAGTTCCAGGTCGAGCCGAACGAGCAGGCCAAGGAAGCCCCGTACATCAAGAAGAACATCGACGCCACGCGTGAGGCGTACGGCATCGACACCGCGGATGTGCAGGACTACGGGGGCAAGGGCGACCCGGACAAGAAGGCCGAGCAGCGCAAGGCGGCCGACACGGCCGCCAGCTACCGGCTGGTCGACCCGAATGTCGTCTCGCCCGCGTTCCAGCAGCTCCAGCAGGAGCGTAAGTACTACCAGTTCCCCTCCACGCTGGACGTCGACCGGTACCCCGGACCCGACGGCAAGCCGCAGGACACGGTCGTCGGTCTGCGCGAGCTGAACATCACCGGTATCCCGAAGCGCAACTGGATCAACGATCACTTCACGTACACCCATGGGTACGGACTGATCGCGTCCAAGGGCACGAACACGGTGACGGACGAGAACGAGGGCACGATCGGTGCCCCCGACTTCACCGAGTCCGGCCTGCCGACCACCGGTGACATCCCCAAGTACGAGCAGCGCGTCTACTACGGGGAGAAGACCGAGCAGTACTCGATCGTGGGCGGCCCGCAGAAGGAGCTGGACTACGAGAAGAACGGCGAGCAGACCACGAGCTACAAGGGGAAGAGCGGCGTCGACCTCTCCAACCCGCTGAACCGCGCGGCGTACGCCGTGGCCTTCAGCGAGCCCCAGATGCTCTACTCCGGCGCCATCGGCGACGGCTCGCGGATTCTGTACAACCGCACGCCCAAGGAGCGCGTCGAGGCCGTCGCGCCCTGGCTGACCATCGACGGCGACGCGTATCCCGCCGTGGTCGACGGCCGGATCCAGTGGATCGTCGACGCGTACACGACGACGAACGGCTACCCGTACGCGTCCCGTACGACGCTCGGCGACACCACGGCCGACTCGCTGACCGACAGCCAGCGCGCGGTCGTCGCCCAGCAGAACCAGGTCAACTACATCCGGAACTCGGTGAAGGCCACCGTCGACGCGTACGACGGCTCGGTCAACCTGTACCAGTGGGACACCGAGGACCCGGTGCTCAAGACCTGGATGAAGGCGTTCCCGGGCACGGTCAAGCCGAAGTCCGCGATCGACTCGACGCTCAAGGACCACCTGCGCTACCCGCAGGACATGTTCAAGGTGCAGCGGGAGCTGCTCACCCGCTACCACGTCACGGACCCCGCCCAGTTCTACAGCGGCAGTGACGCGTGGCAGGTGCCGGACGACCCGACCACCAAGGACAGCAACTCGGTCCCGCCGTACTACCTGAGCCTGAAGATGCCCGGCCAGAGCGATCAGAAGTTCTCGCTGACGACGACCTTCACGCCCAACGGGCGTCCCAACCTGGGGGCGTTCATGGCGGTGGACGCCGACGCCACCAGCACGGACTACGGCAAGATCAGAGTGCTGCGGGTGACGTCCACGGTCCAGGGCCCGCAACAGGTGCAGAGTGAGCTGAACGGTGTGCCCGAAGTCGCCGAGTTCGTCAGGAACCTGAGAGGCACCGACTCGGACATCGAGTACGGCAACCTCCTGACGGTGCCGCTCGACGGGGGCTTCCTGTACATCGAGCCGGTGTACGCGCGCGGTGGCAGCGCCAACTATCCGCTGCTGAAGAAGGTGGCCGTCTCCTACGGAGGCAAGCCGGTCTTCAAGGACACCCTTCCCGAGGCGCTGAACGCGGTGTTCGGCGCGGAGGGCACGGAGCCACCGGACACCACGGAGCCACCGGGCGACACCACCACGCCGCCGGCCACCGGTGACAAGGCGCTCCAGCAGGCCATCGCGGACGCCCAGAAGGCGTACGAGGCGGGCGAGGAGGCTCTGAAGAAGCCGGACTGGGACGCGTACGCCAAGGCCCAGAAGGACCTTCAGAGCGCGCTCGAACGGGCCGCCAAGGCGAAGCCGGGCGCGGGCGCGGAGTCCGGCGCCGACTCCGGCTCCGGCTCCGGCAGCGCGGACGGCGGCTCCGACAGCGCCGACGGCGGTGGCGACACGAGCTGACCTGGCAACACCTCCACCCCGTGGTACGGTTGGGACACAACGACGCGGGGTGGAGCAGCTCGGTAGCTCGCTGGGCTCATAACCCAGAGGTCGCAGGTTCAAATCCTGTCCCCGCTACGGCGAAGTCAAGGGCCCGGATCCTTCTAGGATCCGGGCCCTTGCCATGTGTCCGTCCCAACTGGGTAGCAGGTGGGCCCAGTTGGTCTCCGACGGGTTTGATGTGTCTCTCTGTGGGCATGTCGACAAAACGCTGTAGTGACCTTGTGGGGCGCGGTATACCGGCTGTACGCAGCCGGCGGGTGGTGCGACGATGGAAAATATGGGGGATAGGGCAACTCTGTTGGAGACAGGGCGGTATGTGCAGTCACACGTGAATGACGCGGCCGGCGGGACCGGAGCCGCCGACGCGGACACCGAGACCGAGGCGAGACACCGCCGCGCCGCCGACGCCGGGGACACCGCGTCGATGAGCGTGCTCGGCGCCCTGCTGCTGCGCCGCGGGGATCTCGACGGCGCCGAGCCGTACCTGCGCGCCGCGACCGGCGAGGGCGAACGCGCCGCCGCCAACAACCTCGGCGTACTCCTGCACCAGCGCGGCTACGTCGACGAGGCCGCCGGCTGGTGGCGGATCGCCGCCGTCGCCGGCTCCGCGCCCGCGGCCCACGCCCTCGGCCGCCACTACCGCGAACTCGGCGACGAACCCGCCGCCGAGTACTGGCTGCGCCAGTCCGCCGAGCAGGGTCACGCGCTGGGCGCCTACGCCCTCGCCGATCTGCTGGAGCACCGCAGCGACGTGGGGGCGGAGCGCTGGCTGCGCGCCGCCGCCGAACAGGGCCACCGCGAGGCGGCCTACCGGCTCGCCCGCGCACTGGAGCGAAGAGCCCGCGAGAGCGCCCGCTCCGGCGCCGACGTGGTCTACCGGGCCGGTACGGCCGGTCCGTCCCCCCGGGGCCGCCGTACGGGCCAGGAGCCGCTGCTCTCCATGGACCCCTTCACCGACCCCCGGATGCCCGCGTACACGGGGCCCGCGGACCCCGCGACCGCCGGCGCCGCGGCCTCCCTCGTCGGCGAGGCCGCCCAGTGGTACCAGCAGGCCGCCGCGCGCGGCCACCGGCGCGCCGCCCTGCACCTCGGCGCGATCCTGGAGCGGCGAGGCGAGCTGAAGCAGGCCGGCCGCTGGTACCTCAGCGCCGCCAAGGACGGCGAGGCGCGGGCCGCCTGCGCCCTCGGCTTCCTGCTGCGCGACGCCGGGGACGAGGAGAGCGCCGCCGTCTGGTGGCTGCGCGCCGCCCAGGACGGCGACGGGAACGCCGCCAACGCGCTGGGCGCGCTGCACGCGGCCCGGGGCGAGGCCCAGACCGCCGAACGCTGGTACCGCGCCGCCATGGACGCGGGCGACGTCAACGGCGCGTACAACCTCGGGCTGCTCTGCGCCGCCCAGGACCGCACCGTCCAGGCCGAGCAGTGGTACCGCCGCGCCGCCTACGCGGGCCACCGCGAGGCCGCCAACGCGCTCGCCGTCCTGCTCCTCCAGGCCGACGACCCGACCGGCGCGGAGCCCTGGTTCTCCAAGGCCGCGGAGGCGGGCAGCGTGGACGCCGCGTTCAACCTCGGCATCCTCTACGCGGGCCGCGACGACGACGGCGCGGCCCTGCGCTGGTACGAGCGCGCCGCCGCCGCCGGACACACGGAGGCGGCCCTCCAGGTCGGCATCGCCCGGCTGCGCGACGGCGACGACCGCACCGCGGAACGCCATCTGCGCTGCGCGGCGGGCGGCGGCAGCGCGGAGGCCGCCTTCCGGCTGGCCACCGTCCTCGACCAGCGTGAGCCGCCGCCCGGGCCGCCCGCGCTCGGCGAGCCGTACGGCGTGAAGAGCGAGTGCGAGCAGTGGTACGAGCGCGCCGCCGAGCAGGGCCACCGCCGCGCCCAGGTCCGCGTCGGCATGCTCGCCGCCGCCCGGGGCGACATCAACGAGGCCGCCCGCTGGTACCGGGAGGCCGCGGAGGCGGGCAGCCGCAACGGCGCCTTCAACCTCGGGCTGCTGCTGGCCCGCGAGGGCGGCGAGCGGGAGGCCGCGCTCTGGTGGACCAGGGCCGCCCAGGCCGGGCACGGCAGGGCCGCGCTGCGGCTCGCGCTGCTGGCCGCGCGCCGGGGCGAGCTGACCGAGGGGCAGCGCTGGTGCGCGCGCGCCGTCGAGCTGGGCCCGGCGGAGGTCGCGGAGCGCGCGGCGCGGCTGCGTGAGGCGCTGCACCAGGAGCTGACCGCGTGAGCCGGGTCACCGGCCGGGCGCCGCGCGACCCCCGCGCCCGGCGCCCACCGTGTGACCTGCGCCGATGGCATCGCGCCTGCGCGGGAAGGGATTTGCACTGCCCGGCACCGTGACGTAATGTTTCATTCAACGGCGCGGGGTGGAGCAGCTCGGTAGCTCGCTGGGCTCATAACCCAGAGGTCGCAGGTTCAAATCCTGTCCCCGCTACTGAAGACCTGAGGCCCGGATCTCATCACGAGATCCGGGCCTCAGGCATGTGTGCTCGGGGATGTGTACGGCGCCACGCGGGCCGTGCCAGTGGAGAGGCCCCGTCTCCGGGGCCTCTCCGTCACGCGGACGCGCAGTCGGGGCACGTGCCCCGGTACGTCACCTCGACATCCGAGACGGTGAAGCCGAAGCGCTCACCGGACGGCAGATCGGCCAGCGGGTCGCCCGAG
The DNA here is from genome assembly GCF_042755665.1 of Streptomyces sp. NPDC059142. Classification (NCBI taxonomy): domain Bacteria; kingdom Bacillati; phylum Actinomycetota; class Actinomycetes; order Kitasatosporales; family Streptomycetaceae; genus Streptomyces; species Streptomyces sp. NPDC059142. Next base: position 34,237 of record NZ_JBHZDA010000048.1, on the reverse strand, counting down.
GGGTGGACGTCCCTGATGGCACCGCACCGCGCGCACACCAGATGGTGGTGCGGCCGGTGCGCGTTCGGGTCGTACCGCTTGGCGCGGCGGTCGGTCGAGACCTCGATGACCTCGCCCAGCGTCACCATCTCGCCCAGTGTGTTGTAGACGGTCGCGCGGGAGATCTCCGGGAGTCTCGCCACGGCCCGTTCGTGCACCTCGTCGGCGGTCAGATGGACATGGTCCCCATCGAGGACCTCGGCCACGACGCGTCGCTGCGCCGTCATGCGCCAGCCACGTCCGCGGAGTCGTTCCAACAGGTCACTCATGAAATCCAGCCTAACAGTGAAGGAACCCAGGTCCCGAACGAGTGTGACTTTGGATGTCTGATTGACTTGGACTAAGTCCATTGTAGGATCTGGAACAGGGTCCGGAGGGACGAAGGAACCGCACCGAACGACACAGGAGGCGCACGTGACGCAGGGACCGCTCACCACCGAGGCCGGGGCTCCGGTCGCCGACAACCAGAACAGCGAGACCGCGGGCGTCGGCGGCCCCGTACTGGTCCAGGACCAGGCGCTGCTGGAGAAGCTCGCGCACTTCAACCGGGAGCGCATCCCGGAGCGCGTCGTGCACGCCCGCGGCGCCGGCGCCTACGGCACCTTCACGCTGACCCGGGACGTCTCGCGCTGGACGCGGGCGAAGTTCCTCTCCGAGGTCGGCAAGGAGACGGAGACGTTTCTGCGCTTCTCCACCGTCGCGGGCAATCTGGGCTCCGCGGACGCGGTGCGCGACCCCCGCGGCTTCGCGCTGAAGTTCTACACCGAAGAGGGCAACTACGACCTCGTCGGCAACAACACCCCCGTGTTCTTCGTCAAGGACGCCGTCAAGTTCCCCGACTTCATCCACACCCAGAAGCGCGATCCGTACACCGGCTCGCAGGAGGCGGACAACGTCTGGGACTTCTGGGGTCTGTCGCCCGAGTCCACCCACCAGGTGACCTGGCTCTTCGGTGACCGCGGCATCCCGGCGACGCTGCGCCACATGAACGGGTACGGCTCGCACACCTACCAGTGGAACAACGAGGCCGGCGAGGTCTTCTGGGTCAAGTACCACTTCAAGACCGACCAGGGCATCAGGAACCTGACGTCGGAGGAGGCCGCGGTGCTCGCCGGCCAGGACCCCGACTCGCACCAGCGGGATCTGCGCGAGGCCATCGAGCGCGGGGACTTCCCGTCCTGGACGGTCCAGGTCCAGATCATGCCGGCCGCCGACGCGGCCACGTACCGCTTCAACCCGTTCGACCTGACCAAGGTCTGGCCGCACGAGGACTACCCGCCGATCGAGATCGGCACGCTGCGGCTGGACCGCAACCCGGAGAACATCTTCGCCGAGGTCGAGCAGTCGATCTTCTCGCCGGCCCACTTCGTGCCCGGCATCGGCCCGTCCCCGGACAAGATGCTCCAGGGCCGCCTCTTCGCGTACGGCGACGCCCACCGCTACCGCGTCGGCGTCAACGCCGACCACCTGCCGGTCAACCGCCCGCACGCCACCGAGGCGCGCACGAACAGCCGGGACGGCTTCCTGTACGACGGCCGCCACCGGGGCGCCAAGAACTACGAGCCCAACAGCTTCGGCGGGCCCTTCCAGACGGACCGGCCGCTGTGGCAGCCGACGGCGGTCACCGGTGTCACGGGCAACCACGAGGCGCCGAGCCACGCCGAGGACGACGACTTCGTCCAGGCGGGCACCCTCTACCGCCTGATGGCGGAGGACGAGAAGGCCCGCCTGATCGACAACCTGGCCGGCTTCATCTCCCAGGTCTCGCGCGACGACATCGCCGAACGCGCGGTCGACAACTTCCGCCGGGCGGACGGTGACTTCGGCAAGCGCCTGGACGCCGCGGTGCGGGCCCTGCGCGCCTAGGCCCTGGACGAGTTGTCCAGGACCCGCGGAGCGGGACCCGCCCGGCGGGTGGCCGGGCGGGGGATCCGGTCCCGGGGCCTGCCGGTCCCGGGGTCAGCCGGTGAGGACGGCCGTCTCGTGCCGGACCGGGGCCCAGCAGCGGAGGATGTCGCGTACGGAGACGATGCCGACGGGCTCGCGCTCGTCGAGCACGATCAGATGGCGGAAGCCGCCGGTCGACATGGCCGCCGCGGCTTCCTCCAGCGTCCACACCGGCGAGGCGAAGACGACATCGGTCGTGGTGTGCGAGCAGGCCGTCTCGACGTCCGGGCTCTGACCCGCGCCGAGCGAGTTGAGAATGTCACGTTCGGTGAGGATGCCGATACCGCAGTGGTCGGTGTCGAGAACGACGGCGGCGCCGACGCGGCGGGCCGACATCAGCCCGGCGGCCTGGCGGAGCGTATGCGTGGGCCCGATGGTCAGAACCACCGAACTCATGGCGTCACGGACAAGCATGGGGTGGAGCCACCTCCTTGGTGAGCCGGTTCCCGGGGCCCGGGAGAGCGGGGGAACCCTGGAGAAACGATTCACAAGTTCACAAGTGGGGGGACTCTCAGAGTGACACGGTTGCCCTGAGTCAACAAGGGGGCGGGCGGCGCACCCCAGGGGGCGCCCGAAAAACCGACAAAAGCCCCCGCGGACATCGGTACCGCTAGTACCGCTGGTTGAGGTAGCCCAGGAGTTCTTCGTGGAGGATGCCGTTCGACGCCGCCGCGTTGCCGCTGTGCGGACCCGGGCGGCCGTCCAGGCCGGTGAAGCTGCCGCCCGCCTCCTCGACGACGATCGCGGTGGCCGCCATGTCCCAGAGTGACAGTTCGGGCTCCGCGCACATGTCCACCGAGCCCTCGGCGACCATCATGTAGGGCCAGAAGTCGCCATAACCGCGCGTTCGCCAGCAGGCTTTGGACAGGTCCAGGAATCCGTCGAGCCGGCCCTGCTCCTCCCAGCCGGTGAGCGACGAGTACGCGAACGACGCGTCCGGGACGCGCGACACGTTCGAGACGCGCAGCCGGGTCGCGGACGACAGACTCCGCCCCGTGTACGCGCCGCCACCCTTCGCGGCCCACCAGCGACGGCCCAGCGCGGGGGCGGACACCACGCCGACGACCGGTTCGTAACCGCCCTCACCTGCCACCATCAGCGCGATCAGCGTCGCCCAGACGGGTACGCCGCGTACATAGTTCTTCGTGCCGTCGATCGGGTCGACGACCCAGCGGCGCGGGCCCGTGCCCTCGATGCCGTACTCCTCGCCGAGGATCGCGTCGCGTGGCCTCGCGCGCTGGAGGTTGCCGCGGATCAGCTCCTCGGCCGCCTTGTCGGCCTCACTCACCGGGGTCATGTCCGGTTTGGTCTCGACCTTGAGGTCCAGGGCCTTGAACCGGTCCATCGTCGCGGCGTCGGCGGCGTCCGCCAGTACGTGGGCGAGACGCAGGTCATCGTGGTAGTCGGGCATGCCCGCCACAGTATCCACCGGGGCCGTGCCGATGCCACGGGCCCCATCGGCCGGAACCCGACGACGGTCTTGACAGTGAGCGACGGTCCGTCAACTCTGTGCGCAGAGCCACGGCCCCGGAGGCGACGATGCCCAGCGCGCGTGAAGCCCTGCTCAGTGCTGCCCTTTCGGCCCTCGCCGACCAGCCGTGGTCCGCGGTGCGCATGGTCGATGTGGCGGCGGCCGGCGGGGTCTCCCGGCAGACTTTGTACAACGAGTTCGGCAGCAAGGACGGTCTGGCCCGTGCCCTCGTACGGCGCGAGGCCGACCGGTATCTGCACGGTGTGGAGCGGTTGCTGCGCGAACGCGCCGACGCCGCCGACCGTTTGGTGGCGGTCGCGGAGTGGACGGTGGGGGAGGCGCGCGCCCGGCCGCTGTTACGTGCGCTGCTCACCGGCTGCTGGGGCGAGTGGCTGCCCGCCCCGCGCCCCGCGCGGGCCGGTGCGCCCCCCTCCGGCATCCCGGCGCAGCGCCGCGCCGACGCGGGGCCGCCCGCGACCACGGAGCTGGTGGCGCTCGTACGGGACCGGTCGGCGGCGGCGCTGGATCCCACCCGTAAGGACCACGGGCGGCCGGATCAGGGGCGCCCGGACCACGGCCGTGCCGAGCACGGGCACGGGGGGCACACCGGGGCCGCCGGCCACAGCAGGTTCGCCGCGTACGGCCGTACCGAACTGCTCTACCGCTGCGAACTGGCCATGCGGCTGGCGCTCGCCCATCTCGTCGCGCCCGGCGCCGAGCCCGTGGGCCCGCTGGTCCGTACCGCCGTCACGGCGCCGCCGTCCGCGCTGCTCAGTGCGCCGAGCCCGAGAGCTGGAGCCCGATGACGCCGACGATCACCAGCGAGATGGAGACGAGTTTCAGCACGGACACGATGTCGCCCAGGAAGACCATGCCGTAGATCGCCGTACCGGCCGCGCCGATGCCCGTCCACACCGCGTACGCGGGGCCCACGTCGAGCTTCCTCAGGGCGAGCGTCAGCAGTCCGAAGCTGCCGAGCGCGAAGGCCGCGAACGCGATCGTCGGCCAGAGCCGGGTGAATCCGTGGGACAGCTTGAGACAGACCGCGAAACCGGTCTCCAGGATCCCCGCCACCACCACGAGCAGCCACGCCATGTCACACGTCTCCCCACGTCGCTGACCGCCCCGCCGGCCTGTCGGCAAGCACTGGCGACCGTCTGTGACCAACTGTCCGCCTGGTGTGATTATGCCCTTACCAGTCGCCCGGGTCCGCAAACGTGGCCCCGGCCCGGCGCGGTCAGTCGCCCTCGCGCCGCTCCCGGGTGGAGAGCAGCCGCCGGAGCGAGTAGAGCCGCGCGGGGTCGGCGTGACCCTCGGCCACCCACGCGTCGAGGGCGCACTCCGCCTCGTCGTGGCTGCACGCGCGCGGGCACCCCTCCGTACCGGGCACCAGGTCGGGGAAGGCGAGGATGACCCGTGACGGATCGACGTGGTGGAGTCCGAAGGAGCGGATGCCGGGGGTGTCGATGACCCAGCCCTCCGCCTTGGCCAGCGGCAGCGCGAGCGCCGACGTGGTGGTGTGCCGGCCGCGCCCCGTCACCGCGTTGACGTCCCCGGTGATCCGCTGTCGGTCGTCCGGTACGAGCGCGTTGACCAGGGTCGTCTTGCCGACGCCCGAGTGCCCGACGAAGGCGGTGACGCGGCCGTCGAGATATTCGCGGACGAGTTCGGCCGCGTGCCCGCTCATCAGCTCGTCCCGCCGGGTGACGACATGGCGGATGCCGAGCGCCCGGTAGGTCTCCAGCAGTTCGTCCGGGGGCGCGAGGTCGGACTTGGTGAGGACGAGGAGCGGTTCGAGCCCGCCGTCGTACGCGGCCACCAGACAGCGGTCGATCAGCCGGGGGCGCGGCTCCGGGTCGGCGAGCGCGGTGACCACGGCGAGCTGGTCGGCGTTGGCGACGACCACGCGCTCGTACGGGTCGTCGTCGTCCGCGGTACGGCGCAGCACGGAGCGGCGCTTCTCGATCCGTACGATCCGGGCGAGGGTGTCCTTCTTGCCGGAGAGGTCCCCGACCAGGAAGACCTGGTCCCCGACGACGGCGGCCTTGCGGCCCAGCTCGCGCGCCTTCATCGCGAGGACGACACGGTCCCCGACGAGACAGGTCAGCCGGCCGCGGTCGACGGTGAGGACCATGCCCTCCGAGGCGTCCTCGTGCTTGGGCCTGATGTTGGTACGGGGCCGGTTGCCCTTGGGGTTGGGACGGGAGCGGATGTCGTCCTCGTCGGGGTTCTTGCCGTAGCGCCGCATGCCCTCAGGCTCCCGCTCCCGCGAGCATCTCTGTCCACATCCGCGGGAAGTCGGGCAGGGTCTTGGCGGTCGTGGCGACGTTCTCGATCTCCACCCCGGGGACGACGAGGCCGATGATCGAGCCCGCCGTGGCCATGCGGTGGTCGTCGTACGTGTGGAACACGCCGCCGTGCAGCGGGCGCGGGCGGATGTGCAGACCGTCCGCGGTCTCGGTGACGTCGCCGCCCAGCTCGTTGATCTCCTTGGTGAGCGCGGCCAGCCGGTCCGTCTCGTGGAGCCGCAGATGGGCGACGCCGCGCAGGGTGGACGGCGAGTCGGCGAGCGCGGCGACCGCGGCGATGCCGGGCGTCAGCTCGCCGACCTCGCTCAGGTCCAGGTCGACGCCGTGGATCCGGCCCGAACCGGTGAGGGTGAGGCCGGTGGACCCGGCGGTCCCGGTGAACTCGAAGGAGCCGCCCATCGCGGTGAAGATCTCGCGCAGCGCGTCACCCGGCTGGGTGGTCCGCGCGGGCCAGTCGGGGACGGTCACCCGGCCGCCGGTGACCAGCGCCGCCGCCAGGAACGGCTGGGCGTTGGAGAGGTCGGGCTCGACGGTCAGGTCGCGGCCGAGGAGCGCGCTGGGGGAGACCCGCCAGACGTTCGGCTCGCCGCCCGTCTCGGGCTCGTCCACCTGCGCGCCGACCCCGCGCAGCATGTCGACGGTCATCCGGATGTGCGGCATGGACGGCAGGACGGAGCCCGTGTGCCGTACCTCCACGCCCTGGTTGAAGCGCGGCGCGGAGAGCAGCAGCGCCGAGACGAACTGGGAGGACGCGGAGGCGTCGATCTCGACCGTGCCGCCGTCCAGCGCGCCGCCGCCGTGCACGGTGAGCGGGAGCGAGCCGCGGTCGTCGTCGTCGATCCGGGCGCCGAGGACGCGCAGCGCGTCGATGACGCTGTGCAGCGGGCGCTCGTACGAGCGGGGGTCGCCGTCGAAGCGGACGGGCCCGTCGGCGAGGGTCGCCACGGGCGGCAGGAAGCGCATCACCGTACCGGCGTTGCCCACGTCGACCGAGGCGGGGCCGTGCAGCCCGGCGGGGATCACGCGCCACGCCTCGCCGCCCGCGGCGTCGGCGCCGGAGCTGGACGAGACGGTCTCCTCGATGCCGACGCCCATCGCGCGCAGCGCCTCCGCCATGAGCAGCGTGTCGCGGGAGCGCAGCGGGCGGCGCAGCCAGCCGGGTTCGGCGGCGAGCGCGGCGAGGACGAGACCGCGGTTGGTGACCGACTTCGATCCGGGCACGGTGACCGTCGCTTCGACGGCCCCGCTCGCGTAGGGGGCGGGCCAGGGGGCGGACTGCACGGAGCTCTCGGTCATGCCCCACACTTTAGTGGCTCTTGACGGAGCCCGATCCTGATCAAATACGCGGCAACCCGGGCGTAATCCCCGCACCGTGACCAAGTGTGGAGGCGCGGCGGGAGCGCGTGCCGGGCGGCCGGGCGCTCAGAGGTCCAGCAGCCAGCGTCCGCCGCCGATCAGGGAGCAGAGCGAGACGGCGTGGAAGAAGAGCAGCCACAGGGTGGGCGGGGTGTGGGTGAGCCGGCCGAGCTGGTCCGCGTCCGAGTCCCCGGCGCCGCCGTACCGCCGCTTGGACTGGAGCTCGAAGGCCGGGCGCACCCCGCCGAGCAGCAGGAACCAGACGGCGGTGTACGCGAAAGCGGCCTGGACGTCGGGGCTGGTCAGCCAGGAGATGAGGAGGAAGGCGGCGCCGGTGACGATCACGGTGAGCGCCCCGTACGCGTTACGGATCATCACCAGCATCGCGAGCAGCAGCGCGGTCGTCAGCCACAGCAGCAGGGTGATGTGGTCGGCGGAGAGCAGCCAGGCGCCGCCGAGTCCCAGCAGGGGCGGGGCCGTGTAACCGGCGGCGGCGGTGAGGATCATGCCGGGTCCGGTGGGCTTCCCCCGGCTGACGGTGAGCCCCGAGGTGTCGGAGTGCAGCCGTATTCCGTCGAGTCTGCGCCCGGTGACCAGGGCTATCAGCCCGTGGCCGCCCTCGTGCGCGATCGTGATGGCGTTACGGGAGAGACGCCACAGGGCGCGCGGGAGGACGGCGGCGAGCGCGACGGCCGCCGTGATGAACACCAGCCACTCGTCCGGTGGGGACTGGGTGCCGAAGACGCGATCCCAGAGATCGCCGAGAGGGGTCGGGTCGATGCTGGCCATTTCTCGGGCGGCTCCTCAGCTGGATGTGCGTCGTGGCAGTCTGGCACTCATACGCGGTACGGGTGAAAGACGCTCACCCGTCGCGCACCGTTCCGGCGGACGAGAACGCACAGGCAGTTCATAAGGCGGTTGATGGGGTATGTGCGGCAGGTACGCGGCGAGCCGGCGGCCCGAGGAGCTCCAGGGGGTCTTCGGGATCGAGAAGTGGGAGCCGGAGGAGACGCTCGCCCCGGACTGGAACGTGGCGCCCACCAAAGAGGTGTACGCGGTCCTCGAACGCCCGGTGAAGGACGCGCCCACGCCGCGCCCCGTGCGCCAGCTCCGGCGGCTGCGATGGGGGCTCGTACCGTCCTGGTCGAAGACGCCCGAGGGTGCCGCCCGGATGATCAACGCGCGGGCCGAGACGGTCCACGAGAAGCCGTCCTTCCGTCGCCCCTTCGCCTCACGGCGGTGCATCCTGCCCGCCGACGGCTACTACGAGTGGGTCACCGGCTCCGACGAGCGGCAGTTGGAGGAACAGGGCAGGAAGAAGCGGACGCGCAAGCAGCCGTACTTCGTGACCCCCGCCGACGGCTCGGTGATGGCGCTGGCCGGGGTGTACGAGTTCTGGCGCGACCCGACGCTGCCGCCCGACCATCCGCTGGCCTGGTGGGCGACCTGCTCGGTGATCACCACCGAGGCGGAGACCACCCCGCTCGGGGTGGCCCCGGCGGAGGGGCCCGCGACGCTGGCCGACATCCACCCCCGGATGCCGCTGATGCTGACCCCGGACCGCTGGGACGCCTGGCTGGACCCGGCCCGTACGGACCCGGACGACCTGCGGGGGCTGCTGACGCCGCCGCCCGCCGGGCTGATGCGCGCGTACCCGGTCGCGACGGCGGTCAGCAGCGTGCGCAACAACGGGCCCGAACTGTTGGCGGAGCTGGCCGCGCCGGAGGAGAGCACGCTGTTCTGAGGATCCCGCCGGGGGCGGCAGGATGGGCCGGGTGACCACAGAGACCCGGACCGTCGACACCCCCGCGGGGGACGCCAGGATCACCTGGCACCCCGCTCCGCGCCCGCGGCTCGTCCTCGCCCTCGGCCATGGCGCGGGCGGCGGGATCGAGGCGCGCGACCTGCGGGCCCTCGCCGCCGCGCTGCCCCCGCTCGGGGTGACCGTCGCCCTGGTGGAGCAGCCCTGGCGGGTGGCGGGGAAGAAGGTGGCGCCCGCGCCCGCGACCCTCGACACCGGCTGGCGGGCGCTGTGGCCCGCGCTGGCGGAGCGGGAGCCGGGGCTCGGCCTCGTGGCCGGCGGGCGCAGCGCCGGGGCGCGCGTGGCCTGCCGTACGGCGCGCGGGCTGGGGGCGCGCGCCGTCCTCGCGCTGAGTTTCCCGCTGCACCCGCCGGGCCGCCCCGAGAAGTCCCGGGCGGCGGAGCTGCTGGGCTCGGGGGTGCCCACCCTGGTCGTCCAGGGAGGGAACGACCCCTTCGGGAAGCCCGCGGAGTTCCCCGCGGGCGGGGAGTCCGGCCACGGCCTTCTGGAGGTGCCCTACGGCGACCACTCCTTCGCCGTACCCAAACGGGCGCCGACCGGCCAGGACGAGGCCCTGGAGACGATCACCGCAGGCGTGGCCGCCTGGCTGGAGGGTCCGGCCCTTCTCTGATCCGGTTCCGGTCCGGGGCGCGACCCCTGCCCGGTCCGGACGGCGGCCCCTGCCCGGTCCGGGACGGGTGGGCCCCGGATCGCTCCGGGCGGGAATGATGCGCAAGGGGGCGCTGTTGTGACGAACATCGGTACTCAGCGCATCGAAAGGGAGTCCGTCGTATGGGTTCGACCATCTGCCCGCGCCGCTCAGACGCCACTGACCTGGAGTGGACTGTGCTTTCCGCGGCCAGGAACGCCCCCGGTCGGGCCGGCGCGGGGACGGACCGACAGGCCCCGTCCCAGCAAGGTCGACTATTCTCCGATTCGAGTGGGTCCGCATTCGGATCCGCCACAGCGTTGGAGGAGGTGGGTCCGGTCACTGGGACCGACGGAGCGACCGACGACGGCCACATCGAAGAGACCACTGCCGAGCGCAACGCCCGCTTCGAGCGTGACGCCCTGGGCTACCTCGATCAGATGTACTCGGCCGCGCTGCGCATGACGCGCAATCCGGCCGACGCCGAGGACCTGGTGCAGGAGACCTATGCCAAGGCGTACGCGTCCTTCCACCAGTTCCGTGAGGGCACCAACCTCAAGGCGTGGATGTACCGCATCCTCACGAACACCTTCATCAACTCGTACCGCAAGAAGCAGCGGGAACCCCAGCGCAGCGCCGCCGAGGAGATCGAGGACTGGCAGCTCGCGCGCGCCGAGTCGCACATGTCGACCGGGCTGCGCTCCGCCGAGTCGCAGGCGCTGGACCACCTCCCCGACTCCGATGTGAAGTCGGCGCTCCAGGCGATCCCGGAGGAGTTCCGCATCGCCGTCTATCTCGCCGATGTAGAGGGCTTTGCCTACAAGGAGATCGCGGACATCATGGGGACACCCATCGGTACGGTGATGTCACGACTCCACCGTGGCCGCCGGCAGTTGCGCGGCATGCTGGAGGATTACGCCCGCGACCGCGGGCTCGTCCCGGCGGGTGCCGGGGAGTCGTCGGACGATCGGAAAGGTTCGGGCTCATGAGCTGCGGAGGGCCGCATGAGACGGATTGCGCCGAGGTTCTCGACCACCTCTACGAGTTCCTCGACCGGGAGATGCCCGACAGCGACTGCACCAAGTTCGAGGTCCACTTCGAGGAGTGCTCCCCGTGCCTGGAGAAGTACGGCCTCGAACAGGCCGTGAAGAAGCTGGTGAAACGGTGCTGCGGCCACGACGACGTACCGGCCGACCTGCGCGCCAAGGTACTGGGGCGGATCGATCTGATCCGCTCGGGCGAGACCGTGCCCGACCATGACGTGTCGGTGTCGGCGAGCGGGGACGACGTGTCGACGACGTCCGTGACCACCGCCGCGCGCGCGAAGCCGACCGGCAGCGACCTGCCGGGTGTCGCCAAGGAGTGAGCCGGGAGCCGTTCCGCCGTCCGTCACGGACGGCGCCACGGCGCGACAGCTGGTGCCACGACGGGGGCGCATCGCACGAGCTGCGATGCGCCCCCGTCACGGTTCATAGCACCTTTTTCACCCGAAGGTGCTAATCGTCGCCAACTACCCGATGATCGCCCCCCAACTCGCTAGCCTGACCCTCTGTTTGGGCGGAGCCGAGGGAGGGGCGGAGTCGCGTGAGGGCCATACCGGGTGCGGCGCGCGCGTACATTCTGGTGACCGCGCTCTGCGCCGCCGCCTGTGTCCAGCCCGCCCTGCGCGACCCCGGCGCCACGCCCTGGCTCGCCGCCGGGCTGCTCGCGGGCCTCTACGCGCTCTGCGAGCTGCCCGCGCGCTGCCGCGTCCTCGGGCGCTCGCTCAACGGCTCCGTACCCGTCGCCGCCGGGTCGTTCTTCCCCGTACTGCTCGCCGCCGCCCTGCTGCTGCCGCCCGCCGCCGCGGCGCTGGTCGCCGTGCCGGGCGCGCTGCTCGGCCGGATCGAGCAGCGTCCGCGCGGCGCCCGGCGGGTCTGGCGCGCCGCCCAGCTCGCCCTGGCCACCTGGGCCGCTTCCCGGGCGCAGGTGCTCTTCGGCGGGCCGGTGGCGCTCGGCGGCGGGGGGTACGGGCTCACGGTGCCCGACTTCCCGTACGTGCTGCTCCCCGCGGGCGCCGCCGCCCTCGCCTTCTGCCTGGTGCTCACCGCGCTGGACGGCTCGATCCTCGTCGTCGCCGAACGGATGGACCCGCGCGCCGCCTGGCGCGGACTGCTGGCCGGCTCCCTCGCCCCGCACGCCGCGCACGGGCTGGCCGGGCTGATGATGGCCGTCCTGTGGCGCAGTCCGTACGGGCCGCTCTCCGCGCTGCTGGTGCTGCTGCCGATGTACATCTCCTGCTGGGTCTTCGCCCAGTACCACCGCGAGCGCGCCGCCCACCAGGCCACCATCCGGGCGCTCGTCCAGGCGGTCGACATCAAGGACACGTACACCCGGGGCCACAGCGAGCGCGTGGGGCACGCCTCCGTGCTGATCGCCCAGGAGATGGGCATGGAGCGGGAGCGGATCGAAGTCCTCCGCTTCGCCGGGATCCTGCACGACGTCGGGAAGCTCGGCGTGCCGACCCGGGTGCTGCGCAAGGACGGCCCGCTGACCCCCGAGGAGCGCCGCGTCATCGAGCTGCATCCCGAGTACGGACACGAGATGGTGCGCGGCATCGCCTTCCTGGGCGAGGCGCGGGGCGCGATCCTCCACCACCACGAGCGGCTGGACGGCAGCGGCTACCCGTACGGGCTCGCCGGGGACCGGATCCCCGAGTTCGCGCGGGTGGTGGCGGTGGCCGACGCCTTCGACGCGATGACCTCGACCCGTTCGTACCGGCGCGGACGGCCGGTCGGGACGGCGGTCGCGGAGCTGGAGCGGTGCGCGGGGACACAGTTCGACCCGGTGATGGTGCGGGCGCTGGTGCGGGCCCTGGACCGGCACGGCTGGCGGACGGCGGTCACGGCGGACGAGGGGACGGGCCCGGGGACGGCTCAGGGGACGGACCGGGGGACGGACCCGTCCGCCCCGCCCTCCCCGGCCGCCCCGGGGGCGCGCGGAAACGTCCCTTCGGCCCGTCCGGCCCACCCCGGCGCACCCGCCCCGGGAAGCGCGTCCGCCCCCTCCGCCCCCTCCGCCCCCTCCGCCCCACCGGCCCCGTCGGGCTCGTCGGCCCCCAAGGCCCCGCCCGCCGCCACCGGCACGTCCACCACCGGCACGTCCGCCACCGGTACCTCCACGTCCGGGGCGCGCCGCCCCCGTACCGCCGGTGGCGGCGCGCCCCGTACCGGGCGCGGGGGCGGCCCCCGATGACCGCCACCACCACCGCCCGCGCCCCGGCCGGCCACGCCCGTACCGTCCCGCTCCCCGTTGTCGCCGTGTACGGCACGGCCGCACTGCTCACCGCCGCCGGACTCGGCTCCACCCTCTGGCGCGGCCTCGCCGACCCCCGGATCGCCCTCGCCTTCGGTGTTCTCATCACCGTCGGCGAACTCGCCCGCTGGGGCGCGCTCCCCGGCGAGCGCGAGCCCGCGCCGCTCGGCGCCGCCGGGGCGCTCGGCTACGCCCTGCTCGGCGAGAACGCCGGACAGCAGACCGGCCACGGCGTGCTCCAGACCGTCGCCGTCGTCCTCGCGGCCACCCTCACCGGAGCCGTGCCCCATGTCGCGCGCGGCCACGGGCCCACCCTCGACCACCTGGTCAGACGCATCCTCACCGTCGGCTTCGCCGCCATCTGCTTCCAGCCGCTCTACGCCTCCGGCGAACTGCGCGAACACCTCGGCGCCGGTCCCGGCCACGCGCTCCTGCTCCTCCTCCTGCTGGTCCTCACCGCGCTCTGCGACGCAGTCCTGGCCGCCGTGCTGCTGCGCGCCCGCACCCGCCACCCCTTCGGACCGCTCCTGCGCGACGAGCTGCGCGCCCTGCTGCACATCGGCTCCGCCGTCTGCGCCACCGGCGCCGTCATCGCCCTCGGCGTCGCCGTCGCGGGGCTCTGGGCGCTGCCCGTGTTCTGCGTACCGCTGCTGCTCACCCAGGTCTCCTTCCGCCGGTACGCCGCCGTACGCACCACCTACCGGCAGACCATCGCCTCCCTCGCCCGCGCCACCGAGATCGCCGGATACACCCGGCACGGGCACGCCCGCAGGGTCGCCGACCTCAGCCGCGCCGTCGGCCGTGAGCTGGGGCTCTCCGGGCCCGAGCTGACCGTCCTGGAGTACGCGGCCCTCATGCACGACATCGGTCAGCTCTCCCTCGTCGACCCGGTCCCCGAGGGCGCCACCGCCCTGCTCCCGGTCGCGGAACAGCGCCGTATCGCCCTGCTCGGCGGCGCTGTGGTCCGCCAGACCGGGGTGCCCGCCGCCGTCGCGATGGTGGTGGAGCGCCAGGCCGATCCGTACCGCGAACAGCCCCTGCCGGCCCGTATCGTCCGCGCCGTCAATGCGTACGACGACCTGGCCGGGGAAAGTGCCAGTGCGAGCGGCCCGCTCAGCGCGCTGGAGCGGCTGCGGCTCGGCACGGGGCACGACTACCAGCCCGAGGTGGTCGAATCCCTGGCGCGCGTCCTCTCCCGGGGCGGCCCGGCCCCTGGTGGGGCGGGGTAACCCATGGGTAATGAGCGGGCGTCCGACCGGGCATGGTTGGATGCGAAGAAGAGGGTGTCAGGGGGCACTGCCCGAACGACCGGCAGGCGGGAATCGTGAGGATCTTCGGGAAGGTACGGCATAGGCCCTCCGCCTCGTGGCGGCAGGCCACCGACCGCGCGTTCACGCTGATCGGCGACGGCCGGTACGAGGACGCGGGCGCGCTGCTCACGCGCGCCGCCGATCTGGAACCGTGGCTCTCCGAGTCCTGGTTCAATCTGGCGCTGCTGCACAAGTTCCGGCACGACTGGGAGCAGGCGCGCGCCGCCGGGCTGCGCGCGGTGGCCCTGCTCGACAAGGAGACCGGCGCCCCCGACTGGTGGAACGTGGGGATCGCGGCGACCGCGCTCCAGGACTGGCCGCTGGCCCGCCGCGCCTGGCAGGCGTACGGGCTGCGCGTCCCGGGCAATCCGCACAGCGTCGAGGCGAACGGTGAGCCCGACGGCATGGAGCTGGGGAGCGCGGCCGTGCGGCTCTCCCCGGAGGGCGAGGCCGAGGTGGTCTGGGGCCGCAGGCTCGACCCGGCGCGGATCGAGATCCTGTCGATCCCGCTGCCCTCCTCCGGCCGCCGCTGGGGCGAGGTCGTCCTGCACGACGGCGTGCCGAACGGCGAGCGCACCACCGCGGCGAGCCCGGACGGCGCCGTCCGCGCCTATCCCGTCTTCGACGAGATCGAGCTGTGGGCGCCCTCGCCCGTACCGACCTGGGTCGTCCTGCTCGAAGCGGCCACGGAGGGGGACAGGGACGCCCTGGAGCGGCTGGCCGCGGACGCCGGCTTCGCCGCCGAGGACTGGTCCTCGTCCGTACGGCTGCTCTGCCGCGCCTGCTCGGAGTCGACCATGCCGAGCGCCGAGGGCGACGGCGAACACCTGGACCCGCACGACCACAGCGAGCCGGGCCACCCGGGGCCGCTGGGGCACCGTACGGCCGGCGAGCAGTGGGCCCCCGAGCGCGAGTGCGGGATCGCCGCGCCGCCGGGGCTGGTGCGTGGACTGCTCGACGGATGGGTGGCCGACAGCCCGGACACCCGGGAGTGGCGCGACCTCGAAGAAGTGTGCTGACGGCCCGGCCGGGCGGAGGAGCCGGATCCGGGTTCCGGTGAGCGGTGCGCGTGCTGCCCTTAGTCTGTACGGGCACAAGACTGTACGGGCACCACCGGCGCACCGCCGGGGACCGTGCGAGCAGCATCGGTACCGAGGAAGGCGTACTGCGGACATGGCGCAGCAGGAGACGGACCAGGGATACGAGAGCGGCACCTCGGTGGCGGAGCCGGGGGACGGGTTCGTCGTGGACACGGAGGACGCGGCGGCCCGTGAGCTGGCGCACCGCGAGCGCGGCACGTCCCGCCCGATCACCGTCGTCGGGAACCCGGTGCTCCACAAGGAGTGCCAGGACGTCACGGAGTTCGGGGACGAGCTGGCGGCGCTGATCGACGACATGTTCGCCAGCCAGCACACGGCCGAGGGCGTGGGCCTGGCGGCCAACCAGATCGGTGTGGACCTGAAGGTCTTCGTCTACGACTGCCCGGACGACGACGGCCTGCGGCACGTGGGCGCCGTCTGCAACCCGGTGCTGGAGGAACTGCCCCCGGCGGAGCGTCATCTCGACGACTCCAACGAGGGCTGCCTCTCCGTGCCGACCGCGTACGCCGCGCTGGCGCGCCCCGACTACGCGGTGGTGCGCGGGCAGGACGCCCAGGGCAACCCGATCCGGGTCGCGGGCACCGGCTACTTCGCGCGCTGCCTCCAGCACGAGACGGACCACCTGTACGGCTACCTGTACATCGACCGGCTGTCCAAGCGCGACCGCAAGGACGCGCTGCGGCAGATGGAGGAGAACACCCCGCGCTACGAGACCGTCCCCAACGACTGAGCCGGCGGGTATCCCCGGAGGCGCGGGTTCCGCCCCTCCGGGAACCGTCAACCGCGGCGGGGCCCACCGGCCGGGGTGTCGGCCTTGAGGGCCGCGTCGAGGTGCGAAGGGCCCCGGAAGGTACGGCGGTACGCGTGCGGGGTCGTCCCGAGCGTCCGCAGGAAGTGGTGGCGCAGCGCCGCCGCGTTCCCGAACCCGGCCCGTCCCGCCACACCGTCCACGGTCTCGTCCGTTCCTTCCAGCAGCTCCTGCGCCAGCAGCACGCGTTGACGGAGCAGCCAGCGGTACGGGGTGGTCCCCGTCTCCTGCTGGAAGCGGCGCGCGAACGTACGCGGCGACATGTGCGCCCGTACGGCGAGCTGTTCGACCGTCATCTCCCGGTCGAGGTGGCGCTCCATCCAGCCGAGGACCTCGCCCACCGTGTCGCAGGGCGAGGTGGGCAGCGGGCGCGCGACGAACTGCGCCTGTCCGCCGTCCCGGTGGGGCGGGACGACCATCCGGCGGGCGATCGCGTTGGCGACCTCGGGGCCGTACTCCTTCCGTACGAGGTGGAGGCAGGCGTCGATCCCGGCGGCGGTGCCCGCCGAGGTGATGACCGGGTCCTCGTCCACGTACAGCACATCCGGTTCGACGACGGCCCGGGGGAAGGCGCGGGCCAGCTCCTCCGCGTGCCGCCAGTGCCCGGCGCACCGCCGGCCGTCCAGCAGCCCGGCGGCGCCCAGCACGAAGACCCCGGAGCAGACGCTGAACACCCGCGCACCGCGCTCCACCGCGCGGCGCAGGGCGTCCAGCAGCTCGGGCGGGTAGGTGCGGGTGCTGTACGTGTCCCCGGCGGGCACGGCGATCAGATCGGCCTCCTCCAGCCGGTCGAGACCGTGCAGACCGCCGATCGTGAACCCGGCGTGGGTCCGCAGGACGGGCCCCTCCGCCGAGACGACCGCGAAGTCATGGACGGGCAGGCCCTGATCGCTCCGGTCGAGCCCGAAGACCTCGCAGAGGACCCCCAGCTCGAAGGGGTGCACACCGTCGAGGAGGACGGCGGCCACATTGGTCAGCATGGATCCAGTCTGCCAGGGGTGTGGCAGTAATTCGAGGGTCGATGACAGTCCTGCCACTGACGCCGTCGGCGCCGGATGGCGACAGTGGGGGCATGGACATCTTCCTCACCGTTCTCGCCCTGATCGTTCTCTTCGCCCTGGTGCTGGGGCCGCCGGTGTTCTGGCACCTCAAGGACCGGGCGGTCGACCGCCGGATACGGCGCGCCGAGCACCCGGAGCCTCCGGAACCGGCGGTTCCGCGGCCCGTCCCGCCGACGGAAGGGGCCGCTCCCGCACGGACCGCCGCAGCGTCCGCGCACACCCGGCGTGCACGCCCCACGCGGCTGCCGCACCGACCGCGTACCACAGCAGGTCAGGCACGTTGAAGGTCGAGCCGAGCACCAGCCGCGCCACCGTACTGCGCGCGGCCAGCTCGGCGGGGACGCCGGTGAACTGGAACAGCTCGACCGCCACACTGAACGCCAGCGCGACCGCGGCGGCCGTACGGGGCCGTACGCGGGGCACGGCCAGCACCACCAGGACGTACACCAGCACGGTGTAGAGGGCGTCGCCCCCGTACTTGGCGAGATCGCCCGAGCCGGTGGATCTGAGCCCCAGCCCGGCGGCGACGGTCAGCACGGCGGCACCACACGCCACCAGGCGCGTTCTCATGAGGCGGGAACCGTCGTCATGG
The DNA here is from genome assembly GCF_042755665.1 of Streptomyces sp. NPDC059142. Taxonomy (NCBI): domain Bacteria; kingdom Bacillati; phylum Actinomycetota; class Actinomycetes; order Kitasatosporales; family Streptomycetaceae; genus Streptomyces; species Streptomyces sp. NPDC059142. Next base: position 16,500 of record NZ_JBHZDA010000048.1, on the reverse strand, counting down.
GGACGGACTCTACGCGGCGGGCCCGGCGGGAACGGAGTCCGACGCCGGCCGCGGCAACCCGCCCTTCTCACACGGGCGTTTCCCCGTCGCGTGCTCATGGTAGGAGTGCCTGGGGGCGGACACGAGCCGAGGGGGCGGACGTATGGCGAGCGGTGCGACCGGAGGTGTGCCGGGGGACGAGTTCTTCGTCCCGGGCGGCTCGTCCTTCACCGATTTCCTGACGGCCCACCGTCCGGAGCTGCTGAGCACGCGCCGCTTCCTGCCGGACGGCGCCCGGCCCGCGACGGACCGGTTCCCGCACGGCACCACGATCCTGGCCCTCACCTACCGCGACGGCGTCCTGATCGCCGGCGACCGCAGGGCCACCATGGGGAACCTGATCGCCCAGCGCGACCTGGAGAAGGTGCATCCCACCGACGACTACACCGCCGTGGCCTTCGCGGGCACCGTGGGGCTCGCGCTGGACATGGTGAAGCTCTACCAGGTCGAGCTGACGCACTTCGAGAAGATGGAGGGCATCCCCATGACCCTCAACGCGAAGGCGAACCGGCTGGCCGGGATGGTCCGGGAGAACCTCGGCCAGGCCATGCAGGGCCTGGCCGTGGTGCCGCTGCTCGTCGGGTACGACGAGGCGGCGCCCGAGGACGCGCGCGGACGTATCTTCAGCTTCGACGTGACGGGCGGCCCGTACGAGAAGAGGGACTTCCACGCGGAGGGCTCCGGATCCCCCTTCGCCCTGGGCGCGTTGAAGAAGATGTACCACCGCGACATGGAGCGCCGGACCGCCGCCCTGGTCGCGCTCCAGGCGCTGTACGACGCGGCGGACGACGACTCGGCCACCGGCGGCCCGGACATCGGCCGCCGCATCTACCCCATCGTCTCCGTGATCACGGAGGAAGGCTTCGAGCGGCTGCCCGAGACGGAGACGGCGGCCCTGAGCCGGGAGATGGTCACGGGGCGCCTCGACCGGCCGGACGGCCCCGCCGCCGGACTCTGAGCCGTGATCGTCCCGTTCGAGGACGCTTTCGTGGAACAGGCCGCGGACCTCCTGGCCGCAACGCACACCACCGGCGCCCTGGACCTCGCGGACGTGGGCGTGGCCCGGCGCCTGGTGGCGCGGTGGCACGGATCGGGCCCCGCGGTGGCGGCGGTACGGGACGGCGCGCTGACCGGGTTCATGGCCGCGGGCCCGCCGCGCACACCGGGGGAG
>NZ_JBHZDA010000048.1:0-15280 GCF_042755665.1 Streptomyces sp. NPDC059142 | reverse complement strand
TCGTCGGCAAGCGTCAGATGTGTATACGAGCCCGGCCGCGCACCCCGGGGGAGCGGCGGGCCCGCGTCCACCTCCCGCAGCACGCCTGCGCACGGCGCCCGGACCGGCGCGCGACCTACCGGAGCCTGTACGCGGCGCTCGCCGCACGGCTGGCCGGTATCGGCGCCTACGAGCACACTCTGGCGGTGCCGGTGGACGACCACGAGACGGTGTCCTGCTTCTTCGAACTGGGCTTCGGAGTCGACCGGATCAGAGGCTTCCGGCCGGTCACCCGCGCGCAGGCACCGGCTCCGCCGCCACGGGGTACGCGGCTGCGCACGGCAACGGCAGGCGACCTGGACGGGATGTTCGCCCTGGCCGTCGAGCTCCAGCGCTTCCACACCGCGCCGCCCGTCCTGCGCCCCGTGCCGCCCGATCTGCGGCCGATCAGGGAGAGACTGCGGACGGCCCTCGCCGAAGACGGCCAACTCCTCCTCGTCGCGGAGGAGTACGGCCGGCTGACCGGCCTGATCCAGGCGGCGCCGGACGGTCACCGCCTCGGCGCGGCGACCATCGGCATCGCGGCGGTGACCGCGCGGTCCCGGTCGGCGGGGGTGGGAACGGCGCTGGTCCGCGCCGTCGAGGAGTGGGCCGCGGGATGCGGCTTCGACGCGTACGGCACCGAATGGTCGTCCGCGAACCAGATCGGCGACGCGTTCTGGCGCGGCCTGGGCATGGTCCCGGCCCAGTACACGCTGGCACGCCTGATCGATTCCCGCGTCGCGTGGGCCGACGCACGGCTGAGCCAGGGGCGCACCGCTCCCTGAGGACCGCCCCGGTTGCCTGACGAAGCCCGTTGTCAGTGCCGGGTGCGAGACTGCCCGCATGACCGCATCGGATCCGAAGACAGACCTTCTCCGCTACCTGCAAGAGGCACGCGACGCGTTGCTGTGGAAGCTCGACGGGCTCTCCGAGTACGACGTCCGCCGCCCCCTGACGCCCACCGGCACCAATCTGCTGGGGCTGGTCAAGCATGTCGCCGGTGTGGAACTGGGCTACTTCGGCGACACGTTCGGGCGGCCGTTCTTCGTGGCGGAGCCGCCGCCCCGCTGGTACACGGACGACGCCGAGGCCAACGCGGACATGTGGGCGACGGCCGACGAGTCACGCGAGGAGATCATCGGCCTCTACCACCGCACATGGGAGCACGCCGACGCCACGATCGCCGCCCTGCCCCTCGACGCGATCGGCCATGTGCCGTGGTGGCCGCAGGAGCGCCGCGAGGTGACCCTGCACCGCATCCTGATCCATGTGATCGGCGACGTCCAACGCCACGCGGGCCACGCCGACATCGTCCGCGAACTCATCGACGGCACGGCGGGTCTGCTGGAGGCGAAGGACAACATGCCGCCGGGCGACCAGGCGTGGTGGGCGGCGTACCGGAACGGTCTGGAGGGGGTGGCGCGCGAGGCGGGCGGGCGCTGACGCGCAGGCATTCGAGCTGCTGAAATCGTCAGCGGTCCACGGCCGGCCGGCGCGCGAACTGATCCGGTCGGCCGTGGACGGCCTCGGTTGAGCGAGTGAGGGCCCCCACGTCAGGCGGTGGCGTCCGGTCGGGTGCTGGTGAAGGCGATGAACGCGGACCACGGCTCGGTGGTGACCCGGAGTATGGGACCGGGGACGGTCTTCGAGTCGCGGATATGGACGGCGGTGGGGGCGAGGGCTACTTCTACGCAGTCTCCGCCGCCCGAGCCGCTGTAGCTGCTCTTGGCCCAGGCTACTTCTACGCAGTTACCGCCGTCCGTGCCGCTGTGGCTGCTCTTGAACCACGCCAGAGAGGACGGCTGGCTTGTGGAGTCGACGGTGTTCATAGTTCTCCTGCCATACGCTCGATCAGACGGGCAGACTCCACCGCGTTCAGGGCCTGCGTACGCAGCTTGCCATAGCGCAGTCCCAAGGTGCTGACCGTCGTGGGGGCGGTAATCACCAGCCCCACTCCCTGGGACTCGATGTAGCCGATCTGGCGATGCTCCACGGTCTCCAGCAGCACCATAGGACCGTTGTGACCGAGGTGGAAGTCACTGTCTGAGGGCATCACTTGGATCGCCACATTGCGCGACTGCCCCACCTTCAGCAGGTGATGAAGCTGGCGCTTCATCACGTTGCTGTCCCCCACCACGGTGGTGAGCGCTGCCTCTCCGATGATGAAGCATGTCTCCACCATGGGCGTACGCGTGAGCAATCGCTGTCGGCCCAGTCTGGCCTCGACGTTCTGCTCGATCATCTCGTCGCTGAGCGGTGGGCAACTTGCGGTGAACAGCGCCTGTGCGTACGGCTCGGTCTGGAGCAGACCCGGGATCAGCAGCGGTTCGAAGTCGTACCGGCTCACCGCCTCCAGCTCGAACTTCGCGAAGTCCTGGAAGAATGCCGGGAGTTTGGCCAGGTCCACGTCGTCCTGAAGTACCGCCAGTGTTCCGGCCGCCTTCAGGACCGTCTCCGCCGCGTCCGTGAACGCCGACTTGGCCGGCCGCCGTCCCTGTTCGATCGAGGCGACCTGCTCGCACGAGTAACCCACTGCCTCGGCGAGTTCCTGCTGGGTCAGGCCCGCGCGGTCCCGGTGGAGCCTGACCATTTTGCCGTAACCGACCCAGATACGGGGTCGACCGTCATTCTGGGGCCGTTGCTTCTTCTGGCTCTGACGGCTGGTTCCCATACGCCTCACACTCCATCGTGCGTGCCGATGCGTGAATAACCTTCCTTGTGCAACGCGCCGTGCCCCCGGTGCCGTTACGGGCCGTGACCCGTACAGAACTCGGGGGTGGGCCGTACCAGCTCGTCAGGTACGGGCGTTCGCCCTGGTCACGCTATACGGGTAACGGGATGGTTACCCTATGAAGTCGGAAATTTCCCCCGCCGCCGCCTCCGCAGGAGCGGCCACGCCCGCCGAACTCGGCGCCCCGCCGGTGTTCTCGGCGCTTCTGCCGCTCTCGCGGATCAGGCTCAGTTCCAGCCATCGCGGGGCCAGGCTCGCCCGGTTGCTCTGTGGTCAGCAGCTCGACTCGTGGGGGGTTCCGCGTACCGTTCCCGCCTCCGGGGCGGTCTCCGCGATCGTCGCCGAGCTGGCCGCCAACGCCGTGACCCACGGCCGTAGCCCGGGAAGGGACTTCGAGGTGCGGCTCGGGCTCGGGGAGGAGCGGGTGCGGGTCGAGGTGATCGACACGCGGCCCGACCGGGTGCCCCGGGTGCCCGGGGCGTTCCCGGCGCCCGCCGCGGAGTCGACCGGTGGGCGCGGGCTGTTGCTGGTCGCCGCCTACGCCGACCGGTGGGGGTGGTGCGTACGGGATCCGTACACCAAGACCGTCTGGGCGGAGGTGCGGTACCGCGCGCCGGGCGAGTGTCAGGAAGAGGGGCAGGCGTTGTCGGCGATGGTGATGGACACGTAGTCGTAGCCCATGGCGCGTTTGTTCTTCATGGCGATGACGCCGAGGCAGAAGGCCGCGTCCGTGCCGGTCGCGGTGACGGTGTAGTCGGCCTTCTCCGTACCGCCGTCGTACAGCGCGGACTTGGGGCGTTCCGAGGCGAGGACGACGGTGAGCCCGTCCTCGGAACCTCGGCCCACCCGCGCGATGCGTTCGCTCAGGATGCTTTCGTACGGGACGCCCGCGCTGCCGGGGCCGAGCTGCGCCTCCTGTGACAGTTCGGCGGCCGCTCCGGTGACGGCGGTCCGCAGTTCCTTGCCGTCCCAGTCGTCGGAGGCGCCGAGGAGTCCCGGGTGGTAGAGCAGGAACATGCCGCCCGCGGCGAACAGCAGCGATCCCACGATGAGGGCGCGGCCGACCGGGTTGTGCGGGTTGTAGACGTAGCGGCCGGCGCCCCACTTACTCCGGATGAAGACGCGGTCCGCGTCGTCCCTGTCGTTGGTCATGGTCGGATTCTCGTCACCGTCACGTTGTCCGGCCAGTTCACGGGAGCGGCCCGCCGGGAGGACCGGCGGGCCGTCCTGTGCGAGCGGGCGCGGAGCGTGATCAGTCGCGCTGCGCGTTCGCGGGGAGCTTGCGGAGCTTCATGTCCTTGGCGGTGTCCGTGCCGAACCCGTAGTCCAGGATCTTCGCCGCGTCGCCGTACCGGTCCGTGCTGTTGAGGACCGTGCCGACGAGGGTCTTGTCGTCGCGGGTGGCCGCGAAGACCAGGCACTCGCCCGCCGGGGTCGTCGTACCGGTCTTGATGCCGATGACACCGTCGTACGAACCCAGGAGCTGGTTCGTGTTGTTCCAGGTGTAGTAACGCGTACGGCCGTTGGCGGCCGGGGCCTCGCCCTTGTACTGCTTGGTCCCGACGACCGTGCGGAACGTCTCGTTCGTCATCGCGTGCTGTGCGAGCTTCGCCAGCTCGGTGGGGGTGCTGGAGTCCGTGCCCACACCGTCGAAGGAGTCGAACTCCGTCTTCGGGAGGTACAGCTCGTCGGCCTTCGCGTTCATCTGGTCGACGAACGACTCGGCCCGCTCCTCGCTGGTCGCGCCGATGCCGAAGGTGTCGGCGAGGGCGTAGCCGGCGTCGGCGCCGGAGGGGAGCAGCGACGCGTAGAGGAGCTGGCGGACGGTGAGCTTGTCGCCCGTCTGGAGGTCCGCCGTGCTGGTGCTGTGCTCGGTGACGTAGTCGCGGTACTCCTGCTTGACGGGCACCTGGCGGTCCAGGTCCGGGCCCTTGTCGAGCACCACGTACGCGGTCATGATCTTCGCCGTGCTGGCCATGGGGCGGACGGTGTCCGCGTCCTTGCCGTAGAGCGTCTCGCCGCTGGCGCCGTCCATCAGGGCGGCACCCTGGGCGGTGACCGTGGGCTCCGGCTCGGCGGCGACCGCGGTCTGGGCGACCAGTGGGGAGAGCGCGAGCAGCGCGCCACCCGCGACGGCGGCGGCCCTGCGCTTGGTCATTATTGAGGCAGTCAAGAGGAAATGCTCCGTCTCTGCATTGCTTGCGGTGGAACTGTCGTACTCAAGGGGCCTGTGGGGTTTACGTGGCCCCTACAGGAAAACGTGTCGGCGAGGCGGGTTGGTTGCGTTCCACCTTGTAAAGATCCTGAGGAGCCCGTTCGAGGACCGGTCGTGGGGGCGATTCCGGCGAACAGCCGAACCAGGGTGACGCCGCTCGGCCACTATGGGCAGATCATGGATACTCACATCAGTCCCACGCAGCGGCTGGCGCTGGTCACCGGCGCCAACAAGGGCATCGGGTTCGCGGTCGCCGAAGGGCTCCTCGGGATGGGGATGACGGTCTTCCTCGGCGCCCGGGACACGTACCGCGGCACCTCGGCCGTGTCCGCCCTGGCCGCGCGTGGCTACGACGCGCGCTTCGTCCAGCTCGACGTCACCGACCAGGCGTCGGTCGACGCGGCGGCCGAGACGGTCGCCCGCGAGGCCGGCGGTCTCGACATCCTGGTCAACAACGCCGGGGTGCTCGCCACGCCCATCCACAAGCCGAGCCGGACCTCGGTCGACGAGATGCGCGGCACCTACGAGATCAACGTGTTCGGCGTCGTGGCGGTGACCAACGCGATGCTCCCGCTGCTCCGCCGGTCCGCCGCCGCGCGCATCGTGAACCTGACGAGCAACCTCGGCTCCGTCTCCCTGGCCGCGTCGAACCGTGCGTTCCCGCAGTTGCTGGCCTACAACTCCTCGAAGGCGGCCCTGAACGCCCTCACCGTCACGTACGCCAACGAGCTGCGCGCCGAGCGGATCCTCGTCAACGCCGTCTCCCCGGGGTCCGTGGCGACCGACCAGAACGGGCACGCGGGCGCGCTGACCGCCGCGGAGGGGGCCCTGCTGCCCATCCGGATGGCGACCCTGCCGCCCGGCGGCCCGACGGGCACCGCCGTCACCGCCGACGAGGATCTGAGCCACCATCCCCTGCCCTGGTGAGCCGGGAGGGACACGGCGGCGGGGCCGGTGCGGGGAGAGATCTCCTCCGCACCGGCCCCGCCCCGGGTCCGGACCGGCCCGCCGACTAGAAGTCGTCGTCGAAGCCGACCGTGCCCTCCACCGCCACCTGGTACGCCGACGGGCGCCGCTCGAAGAAGTTCGTCAGCTCCTGCACGCCCTGCAACTCCATGAACGCGAACGGGTTCTGCGACCCGTACACCGGCGGGAAGCCGAGGCGCTGGAGCCGCTGGTCCGCCACGCACTCCAGATACGCGCGCATCGACTCCGTGTTCATGCCGGGCAGCCCGTCGCCGCACAGGTCGCGGCCGAACTGGAGCTCCGCCTCCACCGCTTCCTTCAGCATGTCCGTGACCTGCTGCCGCAGCGCGTCGTCGAACAGCTCCGGCTCCTCCTTGCGGACCGTGTCCACGACCTCGAAGGCGAAGTTCATGTGCATGGTCTCGTCACGGAAGACCCAGTTCGTGCCCGTGGCCAGGCCGTGCAGCAGACCGCGCGAGCGGAACCAGTAGACGTACGCGAACGCCCCGTAGAAGAACAGGCCCTCGATGCACGCCGCGAAGCAGATCAGATTGAGCAGGAACCGGCGCCGGTCCGCCTGTGACTCCAGGCGCTCGATCTTCTCCACCGAGTCCATCCAGCGGAAGCAGAACTGCGCCTTCTCGCGGATCGACGGGATCTCCTCGACCGCGTCGAAGGCCGCCGCGCGGTCCTCCGGGTCGGGGAGATAGGTGTCCAGCAGCGTCAGATAGAACTGGACGTGTACGGCCTCCTCGAAGAGCTGGCGCGAGAGGTAGAGCCGCGCCTCCGGGGAGTTGATGTGCTTGTAGAGCGTCAGCACCAGATTGTTGGAGACGATCGAGTCGCCCGTCGCGAAGAACGCGACCAGCCGGCCGATCATGTGCTGCTCGCCGGGGGACAGCTTGGCGAGGTCGGCGACGTCGGAGTGGAGGTCGACCTCCTCCACCGTCCAGGTGTTCTTGATCGCGTCGCGGTAGCGCTCGTAGAAGTCCGGGTAGCGCATGGGGCGCAGCGTCAGCTCGAAGCCCGGGTCCAGGAGGTTCTTCTCGGTGGTCATTACTGGCATGCCTCGCAGGACTCGGGGTTCTCCAGGGAGCAGGCGATCGCCTCGTCGGCCGGCGTCGTCTGTACGGGGATGGGGGTGGCGGCGGGAGCGGACGCGGGGCTCGGCGCCGAGGGCCCGCCGGCCGCGCGCGCGATCCGGGTCGCCGGGCGCGAGCGCAGGTAGTACGTGGTCTTCAGCCCCTTCTTCCAGGCGTACGCGTACATCGAGCTGAGCTTCCCGATGGTCGGCGTCTCCAGGAAGAGGTTCAGCGACTGGCTCTGGTCCAGGAACGGCGTACGCGCCGCCGCCATGTCGATCAGTCCGCGCTGCGGGATCTCCCACGCCGTACGGAACAGCTCGCGCACCTCGGCCGGGATCCAGGTGAAGCCCGCCACCGAGCCGCTGGACTCGCGCAGCGCCTCGCGCGTCTGCGCGTCCCAGACGCCGAGCCGCTTCAACTCCTCCACCAGGTAGGAGTTGACCTGGAGGAACTCCCCGGAGAGCGTCTCGCGCTTGAAGAGGTTCGAGACCTGCGGCTCGATGCACTCGTACACGCCCGCGATCGACGCGATGGTCGCCGTCGGGGCGATGGCCAGGAGAAGGGAGTTGCGCATACCGGTCCTGGCGACCCGGGCGCGCAGCGCAGCCCAGCGCTCGGGCCAGTGCAGCTCCACGTCGTAGTGGTCGGGGTGGAGCACCCCGCGCGCGGCGCGCGTCTTCGACCAGGCGGGCAGCGGGCCGCTGCGCTCGGCGAGGTCGCAGGACGCCTCGTAGGCGGCGAGCATGATCCGCTCGGCGATCCGGGTGGAGAGCGCGGCGGCCTCGGGGGAGTCGAAGGGCAGCCGCTTCTTGAAGAAGACGTCCTGGAGCCCCATTGCGCCCAGGCCCACCGGGCGCCACTTGGCGTTGGAGCGGCCCGCCTGCTCGGTCGGGTAGAAGTTGATGTCGACGACCCGGTCGAGGAAGGTGACGGCGGTACGGACGGTCTCGTCCAGCCGCTCCCAGTCGATCTCGCCGGTGGCCGCGTCCACGAACGAGCCCAGGTTGACCGAGCCGAGGTTGCAGACGGCCGTCTCGCCGTCGTCCGTGACCTCCAGGATCTCCGTGCAGAGGTTGGAGGAGTGGACGGTGTGGCCGGGCTCGGCCGTCTGGTTCGCCGTACGGTTCGACGCGTCCTTGAAGGTCATCCAGCCGTTGCCGGTCTGCGCGAGGGTGCGCATCATCCGGCCGTACAGCTCACGCGCCTTGATCGTCCTGCGGGCGAGACCGTCGGCCTCCGCCTTGCGGTACGCGGCGTCGAACGCGTCGCCCCACAGGTCGACCAGGTCCGGTACGTCCACGGGCGAGAACAGCGACCATTCGCCGTCCGCCTCGACCCGGCGCATGAACTCGTCGGGGATCCAGTGCGCCAGATTGAGATTGTGGGTACGGCGCGCCTCCTCGCCCGTGTTGTCACGCAGTTCGAGGAACTCCTCCAGATCCGCGTGCCAGGTCTCCAGGTAGACACAGGCGGCGCCCTTGCGCCGGCCGCCCTGGTTGACGGCGGCGACGGAGGAGTCGAGGGTCCGCAGGAACGGGACGATGCCGTTGGAGTGGCCGTTCGTCCCCCGGATCAGTGAACCGCGCGAGCGGATACGGGAGTACGACAGGCCGATGCCGCCCGCGTGCTTCGAGAGCCGCGCGACCTGGTGGTAGCGGTCGTAGATCGAGTCCAGCTCGTCCAGCGGCGAGTCCAGCAGGTAGCAGGACGACATCTGCGGGTGACGGGTGCCGGAGTTGAAGAGGGTGGGGGAGGAGGGGAGGTAGTCCAGCCGGCTCATCAGCCGGTAGAGCGCGGCGACCTCGTCGAGCGCGTGCGCGCTCTCGTCCTCGGCGAGCCCGGCGGCGACGCGCAGCATGAAGTGCTGGGGCGTCTCGATCACCTGGCGGGTGAGCGGGTGCCGGAGCAGATAGCGGCTGTAGAGCGTCCGCAGCCCGAAGTAGCCGAAGCGGTCGTCCGCCGCCGGATCGATCAGCGCGTCGAGGCGCTCGGCGTGGCGGGTGACGAAGGCGGCCGTACGGTCCGCGATCAGGCCCTCGCGGTGGCCGACGGCGACGGACGCGGAGAACGACACGGCGCCCTGGGAGGCCGCCTCGTCGGCGATCGTACGGGTGAGCAGCCGGGCGGCGAGACGGGAGTAGGCCGGATCGTCGGAGATCTGTCCGGCCGCCGCCTCCGTGGCCAGCTCGCGCAGCTCGGCCTCGTCCGAGCGGGCGTTGCGGCCGCGCAGCGCGGCGGCGGCGATCCTGCCCGGGTCGGCGTCGGGCAGATCGGCGGTCAGCTCGGTCAGGGTCCGCAGCAGCGCGGTGCCGGGGGCGTCGGACTGCCCGGCTGCGGTCGCCGCTCCGTTCCCGGCCCCCGCCTCCGCAACCGCCGCCGAGACAACTGAAACCGGATCCGCTGGCGCGATGGTCACGTGGTGCTCTCCCTCGCTCGGCTCTGGGCCACGAGGAGGCACGGGTCCGCGCACGCGGACGCACCCCTGCCCTTGAGGGGAGGCACACCGCGCCGCGTCCACCGGCCCAACCGCGAGGCCCGGACGTCTGGGCGCCCGGATCGGTCGAGCCGGACGCACTGCCGGCAGGTGTTCGGACTGGCGGGCACGACAAAGCGCGCCACAGTACACCGTTGCGGGACAGTTCCGGATTCACACCGGATTCCCCTGCGTCGACAGCGAGGTCGAGCATACATCTGGGGGGCGCGCGCTGCGTCACCCCCCAGATGTTGTGTCGTGGGTCGCTTCGCCCCGTGATTGTCGGACCCCTCCGCTATCGTCATGAGGACAAGGCGGAGGTATCCCCATGACGGTCATCGACTACGAATCCCAGATCCATCCCGAAGAGTTCGACGAGGCCACCGCGATAACGGCCCGCACCATCACGAGTATCCGGCTGGACTCATCGACGGGAAGATCAGGAGCAGGGTCGTGCCGGACGGGGACCACGGACGCATCGTGCAGTGGCTGACACGTATCCGTATGCGGTCCCGCCCGGAGCTGTGGCTCCGAACCGGTCGGGATCACGCTGGAGACCGGGCAGCTCAAGGACTGGGTGCGCTGAGCTGACGACGAACGGGCCGCCGGACCCGTGGGAGAGGTCCGGCGGCCCGAGGTCCGCGCAGTGCGGCCAGGCTGCCCGGTGCGGGCAGCCTGCCCGGTGAGGGCTCAGCAGCAGCGGAACCCCTCGCGCGGATCGGCCTCGCGGGCGTCCGTGCGGCTGCGTTCGAACGCGCGGCGGGTCATGATCTCCCCCGCCGGGCCGCCCGCGCCCGCGTGGGCCCGCGCGTGGGCCACGTAGCGCTCGTACGCCGACTCGCCGGTGAACTCCCGCACGTACCAGCGGATCCGCCGCGCCACGTGCCGCAGCCGCTCCGCCGTGTCGCGCGGGCGACTTCCGGCCCCGCTTCCGGTCGGGGTTCGGGGGCCGTTCCGTAGCCCGGTCACGCCGGGCCCGTTCCCGCCGGGACGGTCTCCCGCTCCCTGGTGGCCTCGGCGGCGGCCAGCTCGGCCTTCTCCTCCTTGGTCGGGATCATGCCGGCGGGGGCGACGATCCTGGACTCGGTGTACGGGACCTCCGTCAGCCGGGCGCTCTCCGGGTCGCGGATCGCCTTGAAGCAGACCCGTCCCGCGTCCGCGATGACCACCAGGATGAGGACCGCGAAGATGGCCGAGAGGACCCCGTCCACCGTGGAGTTGGTGACGACGGTGTGCATGTCGTCCATGGTCTTGGCGGGGGCCAGCACCTCGCCCCGGTCGATGGCCGACTGGTACACGTCGCGCTGGGTGAAGAAGCCCACCCTCGGGTCGCCGGAGAAGATCTTCTGCCAGCTCGCGGTGAGGGTGACGGCGGCGTCCCAGGCGAGCGGCACGGCCGTCACCCAGGCCCACTTCAGACGGCCGGACTTGACCAGCAGCGTGGTGCAGACGGCGAGCGCCACGGCCGCCAGGAGCTGGTTGGCGATGCCGAAGAGCGGGAAGAGCTGGTTGATGCCGCCCAGCGGGTCGTGGACACCGACCCAGAGGAAGTAGCCCCAGCCGCCGACCACGACCGCGCTGGCGAACCAGACGCCGGGCTTCCAGCTCACCTGGCGCATCGGCTTGTACACGTTGCCGAGCATGTCCTGGAGCATGAAGCGGCCGACACGCGTCCCCGCGTCCACCGTGGTGAGGATGAACAGCGCCTCGAACATGATCGCGAAGTGGTACCAGAACGCCTTCATGGCGGTGCCGCCGACGACCGACGAGAAGATCTCCGCCATGCCGAGGGCGAAGGTCGGCGCCCCGCCGGTCCGCGAGAGCAGACTCGTCTCCTCGACGTCCTTCGCCGCCTGGGCGAGCTGGTCGGGCGAGATGGTGAAGCCCAGGTTCGCGACCGCCTGCGAGGCGGACTCGACCGTACCGCCGATGACCCCGGCGGGGGAGTTGACCGCGAAGTACAGACCCGGGTCGATGATGCAGGCGGCGATCAGCGCCATGATCGCGACGAACGACTCGGTCAGCATCGCGCCGTAACCGATCATCCGGATCTGGGTCTCCTTCTGGACCATCTTCGGCGTCGTGCCCGAGGAGATCAGGGAGTGGAAGCCCGAGAGCGCGCCGCACGCGATGGTGATGAAGACGAACGGGAACATGGACCCGGCGAAGACCGGTCCGTCACCGCGGCTCGCGAACTCGGTGACCGCGTCCATCTTCATCGTCGGCAGCGCGATCGCCACGCCCAGCGCCAGCAGCACGATCGTGCCGACCTTCATGAACGTCGACAGGTAGTCGCGCGGTGCCAGCAGCATCCACACCGGGAGCACGGAGGCGAGGAAGCCGTACGCGATCATCCAGATGACCAGCGTCCCGGCCTCCAGCGTGAAGGTGTCGGCGAGCGAGGACTCCGCGACCCAGCCGCCCGCCACGATGGCGAGCAGCAGCAGCGCCACCCCGATGAGCGAGACCTCGGTGACCCGGCCGGGGCGCAGGATCCGCAGGTACACGCCCATGAAGAGGGCGATCGGGATGGTCATGGCGATGGAGAAGACGCCCCACGGCGAGTGCGCCAGGGCGTTGACGATGACCAGCGCCAGCACGGCCAGCAGAATGATCATGATCATGAAGACGGCGATGAGCGCGGCGGCGCCGCCGAAGGGGCCGATCTCGTCCCGGGCGATCTGGCCGAGGGAACGGCCGTCGCGGCGGGTGGAGAAGAACAGCGTCACCATGTCCTGGACGGCGCCGGCGAAGATCACGCCCGCGACGATCCAGATCGTGCCGGGCAGATACCCCATCTGCGCGGCGAGCACGGGACCGACCAGGGGCCCCGCGCCCGCGATGGCCGCGAAGTGGTGGCCGAACAGCACGCGCCGGTCGGTGGGGTGGAAGTCGACCCCGTTGTCCAGCCGTTCCGCCGGGGTGGCCCGGGTCTTGTCGACCTTGAGGACGCGGTTGGCGATGAAGCGCGAGTAGAAGCGGTAGGCGATCGCGTACGAGCCGAGGGCGGCGGCCAGCATCCACGCCGCCGAGACCTCCTCGCCCCGGGAGAGGGCGAGCACCCCCCAGCCCGCCGCGCCCACCAGCGCGACCAGGGTCCAGACGGCGATGGATCTCGGGCTGAGGCCCCCTGGGGCCTTCGGCCGGGTGTCCGTCGACGGGGTGTCGTTCGGCGCGGGCTCTGGCATGGCGAGTCGTCCCCTCACTGGTCACCTGCGTACCGCCTGATGCGTCATGCGTCACGCGTAATGCGCAGGAAATCTAGGGGACCATCCCGGGACACGCCACCACCAGCCCATATCCCGGTACGTTAACTGCCCGCGGGCGGTGGGTTTATGTATGCCTGAGGGGAATTCCCGTGCCGGACGTCAGGGGCGCGGGCGCTGGAGGCGTGCCACGAACTTGTAGCGGTCGCCGCGGTAGACGGACCGTACCCACTCCACCGGTTCACCGGCCGCGTCCAGCGAGTGGCGCGAGAGCATCAGCATCGGCAGCCCCACGTCCGTACCGAGCAGCCCGGCCTCGCGCGGGTTGGCCAGCGAGGTCTCGATGGTCTCCTCGGCCTCGGCGAGATGCACGTCGTACACCTCCGCCAACGCCGTATAGAGGGACGTGTACTTGACGAGAGAGCGGCGCAGCGCGGGAAAGCGCTTCGCCGAGAGGTGCGTGGTCTCGATGGCCATCGGCTCACCGCTCGCCAGCCGCAGCCGCTCGATCCGCAGCACGCGCCCGCCCGCGGTGATGTCGAGGAGCCCGGCGAGGGTGTCGTCGGCGGTGACGTAGCCGATGTCGAGGAGCTGCGAGGTCGGTTCGAGCCCCTGGGCGCGCATGTCCTCGGTGTACGAGGTGAGCTGGAGGGCCTGGGAGACCTTGGGCTTGGCGACGAAGGTGCCCTTGCCCTGGATGCGTTCGAGCCGGCCCTCGACGACGAGTTCCTGGAGGGCCTGGCGCACGGTCGTCCGCGAGGTGTCGAACTCGGCGGCCAGGGTGCGCTCCGGCGGTACGGGCGTTCCGGGCGGCAGCGTCTCCGTCATGTCGAGCAAGTGCCGCTTCAAGCGGTAGTACTTGGGCACGCGCGCCGTACGGGTGGCGGGTCCGCCCTCGGTCTCCGTACCGACCCCGTCCGTGGCCATGGCCTGCCTTCCCGACTCCTGCGCTGCTGCCGTCACCGGCTCCTCCGTCTGTCGCGGCTCACATGGTGGCACGGTCCGGCCACGGGTCGTCGCCCTCTCTCAGGTGTCGGTCCGATAACGGACACGACTGCCCTTCTTATACACCCTTGACACCCCTAAAGGTCTAGGCCAAGC
The DNA here is from genome assembly GCF_042755665.1 of Streptomyces sp. NPDC059142. Classification (NCBI taxonomy): domain Bacteria; kingdom Bacillati; phylum Actinomycetota; class Actinomycetes; order Kitasatosporales; family Streptomycetaceae; genus Streptomyces; species Streptomyces sp. NPDC059142. Next base: position 1,482 of record NZ_JBHZDA010000048.1, on the reverse strand, counting down.
TCACTCCCTACTGGCCTAATGGTCTAAACCATTAAAGGGGCCAGGGGGGTTGCAGTGTCCCTGAGGAGGGTGGCGTGAAGCGCAAGCTCATCGCGGCGGTCGGCGTCGCAGGCATGGTGATCGGCCTCGCGGCGTGTGGATCCGACGATTCGAAGGGCGGTGCGTCCGGGGGAGATTCGGCGAAGGAACTCACCGTCTGGCTGACGGTGGACGCCCAGAACAACTGGCCGGAGCTGGTCAAGGCCGCTGACGACGCCCTGGTCGAGAAGCACCCGGGCATCAAGATCAAGCACGAGTACTACGGCTGGCCCGACAAGAACGCCAAGCTCGACGCCGTGCTCGCCACCGACAAGGCCCCCGACGTGGTCGAGATGGGCAACACGGAGATGCTCGGCTACACGGTGAAGGGCGCCTTCGCCGAGCTGGACCCCGCGAAGTTCGACAACTCGGACGCCTGGCTCGACGGGCTCAAGTCGTCGGTGACGTACAACGGCAAGACCTACGGCGTGCCGTACTACGCCGGCGGCCGGGTCGCCAACTGGCGCAAGGACGTCGCCAAGGAGGCCGGGGTCTCCGCCGTACCGAAGACCTACGCCGAACTGACCGCCGGGCTCGACAAGATCCAGGCGAAGAACGGCGACAAGTTCAGCGCCTGGTACCAGCCCTCGCGCGACTGGTACGCGGCCATGTCCTTCGTGTACGACGCCGGCGGCTCCATCGCCGAGGACAACGGCGGCACGTTCAAGGCCAACCTCTCCTCCCCCGAGTCCCTCAAGGGGCTGAAGGAGTACAAGAAGGTCCTGGACACGTACATGCACGCGGACAAGACCAAGGACGAGTCCGACCGCTACATCGTGTACGGCCAGGGCCAGTCCGGGATGATCTTCGCCGCCGCCTGGGAGGGCGCGACCGCCGAGGACCCGAAGAGCGACAAGACCGGCAAGCTCAAGGGCAACCTGGAGAACTTCGTGATGCCGGGTCCGTCCGGCGCCAACATGCCCGTCTTCCTGGGCGGTTCCGACCTGGCCGTACCGGTCAAGTCCAAGGCGCAGGCCACCGCCGCCGAGTGGATCAACGCGTACACCGGCGCCAAGGGCCAGAAGGGCCTGATGGGCAAGGGCAACCTGCCCAACAACAAGACGGACCTCGCGACGCTGAAGGACGACCCGGCCACCGCGGTCCCGGCCACCGCCGCCGAGTCGAGCTGGTTCGTACCGATGGCGCCGGGCTGGGGCCAGGTCGAGAAGGCCCAGGTGCTCCAGACGATGCTCCAGTCCATCGGCACCGGCAAGAAGTCGGTGGAGGAAGCCGCCAAGGAGGCGGACGCCGCCATCGACAAGGTCATCAACACCAAGTGACCTGAGGGCGGGGGGGGGGGGCGCGCCGCCCCCCCGGGGCGCGGGCCCGCGCCCCCCCGCCCGCGCGCGCCCCCGCGACGCCGGGCCGCGCCGGCCCACGTCTCCGCCCCCGCGGGCGGGAGGA
>NZ_JBHZDA010000047.1:50390-53285 GCF_042755665.1 Streptomyces sp. NPDC059142 | reverse complement strand
GCGGGCGCGCGCCCCCCCCCCCCCCGCCGCGCCGCGGACTCCCCCCCGCCGGGCGGGTCGCCCCCCGGGGGCGCGGCCCCATCACACCCCCCGCCCCCCCCCGGGACCCCGCCCGATGGGGGGGGGCGGCTTGACCGAACCCCCTAAAACTTGAGAGTATTAGTTGCGTCGAAAGGGGGCGGGAATCCCCGGCCGGCGCGGCCCCCGGGCCACACCGAAAACCTCAACGAGGAAAGGGCACCACCTCATGACGACCAGCACGCCGCGACTCGACCGCATCGCCGCCGACGGTACCGGCCCCACGCTCGACCGCATCCACCTCGCCGACGACCAGGGGATCGCCATCAGGATCGTCCCCGGCACCGACACCGTCGCCGAGGTCTTCGTCTCGCCGGGTGTGACCGTCCCCGGCGCCGAGGCGCGCAAGAGCGTCACCCGCCTGGACGCGTGGCTGACCGTCGGGCGGCTGGTGGAGCGCCGCTGCTACCTGGACGTGCCGGTCGAGACCGTGCGCGCCCTGATCGCCCGGCACGGCGGAGAGCACGCCGACCAAGGGCCCGGGTGGACCATCCCGGCCGCCGACTGACCGGCTGCGGTCGGCGGGGGGAGTGGGGCGGGAATCCCCGGCCGTCGCAGGGCTCAGCGTCCAACACCGATCAACCTCAACACACCTAAGGGGGCCCTCATGGGCACCATCATCCAGAACACCGGCCCGATCACCTTGGCGAGCAACGTGCAGCTCACGCCGGTCTACGAGCGGTTCTTCAAGCGCTTCGCCGTACTTCTCAGCGTGAACGGCCAGGTGGTCGGCATTCACGGCCTGATGGGCGGCGAGGGGTACAGCACCGCCGAGGAGGCGGTGACCGACATCCAGACGTTCCTGTCCGAGCACGGGGTCCCCGCCATCTCCGGCGACCAGGAGGCCCAGCTCTACGTCGGTCTGCTCGCCGCCGAGAACGGCAGCGCCTTCCGTCTGTTCATCCGCGCTGTCGCGCTGGAATCCGGTCTCTGACCCCTGTCTCCGGGGCAGTCCGCCGGGCTGCCCTCCCGCGTAACCGCCGGGCCCGGAGCAGTGTCCGGGCCCGGCGCCCAGACCATGAGGGAGTCAGCAGATGAACAGCGCACCGCGAACCGACAGCACGGCCGACCCGATGTCCGGGTTCCACGCCGCCACCAGGGCGCTCGCCGAGTGGGGCATCACGGCGCACATCGAGGAGGGCACCCGGGAGCCCTGGCTCGTCGTCGCCCGCGACCAGTCCACCGGAACCCCGCCCGGCATGTTCGAGCCCCACGCGCTGGTTCACCTCCACGAGGGGAGCCAGGCGCGCGTGCTGGTCACCGACGCCGCCGGTGTCGAGCGGATCCTGATCACCCGGCCGCTGGACCAGCTCGCCGAGTGCGCGATCGCCATCGCCGAGTGGGTGTCCGACCCGTACCCCACGGCGGGCTCCGTGCTGCTGGCCGCGCTGGCCGTCCACGGCATCGCGGCGCACACCGACGCATTGGGCATGAGCTACGCGATCCCGCTGGACCCCGCCACTCCCGCGGCGGACGTCTACAGCCGTGCCCACCTGTCGGTGGCCGACCGCAGTCCGGAGATCGAGCACGACCCGGCCGTCCACACCGGCTGGACGGTGTTCCAGCACGACGAGAACGGCGAGCCCGTCGGAGACCCGCTCTACATCGCCGGGGACGGCGAACCGGTCGACTGCTGGGTCGAGTCCGCGATCGCAGCCGCGGTCATCGCCGACTGGCTCACCGCCCACCGGAACTGACCGGCATCTCCGAGAAGGGGATCCGGTGGGGGAGCGGGGCGGGAATCCCGCTCCCCCGCCGGGGCCCGGCACGACCACACCGAACACCTCAACGAGGAGAAGACCGTGACGAAGAAGCTCTTCGCCCCGCCGTGCGGCACGGGGTGCGCCGCCGCCCAGATGGAGCTGTTCGCGGCACAGGCCGTCGCGCCGGCCGCGTCTGCGGCGTCTGCCGAGTTCGACTTCGACGCCCACGAAATCGTGGTCGTGGGCGACAGCGGGGGCAAGGACAGCGGGGCCACCGTGCACGAGGTCTGCACCCAGGCCGACAAGGCGGGCCAGCTCGACAAGGTGCGCGTGCTGCACTGCGACCTCGGGACCACCCGCAGGGGCCACCTGGTCGAGTGGCCCGGGGCGCTCGAAGTCGCCCGTGCGCATGCCGCGCAGTACGGCGTTCCGTTCGCCGTGCGCCGCAGCAAGTTGTGGGGCTCGCTGTGGGAGCGGATCCGGTCGCACGGCAACTGGCCCGGGCACTTCGCACGCTTCTGCACGAGCGATCTGAAGACCGCGGTCGGCCGGGACTACGTGGACGAGGTCGGCGCCGAGCTGCGGCTGGGGCGCCCGGTCCGGGCCGGATACGCGATGGGGATGCGGGCCGAGGAGTCCCGGGCCCGCGCGAAGAAGCCGGTGCTGGAGCGGAACCGCATGAGCGGCAAGGGGACGCTGCGGGTCGTGACGACGTGGCTGCCGATTCACCAGCTCACCACCGAGCAGGTGTGGGAGATCCACCGCGAGAACGGCATCGAGTCCCACGAGGCGTACGACCAGGGCATGCGGCGCCTCAGTTGCCGCGCCTGCCCGCTCGCGCACACCGATGACCTGGTGCGCTCCGCGCAGCTCAACCCGGAGCTGTTCGACGAGTACGCCGAGGCGGAGGAGGAGATGGGTCGACCGTTCAAGGAGTCGATCACCCTGCGCCGCATCATCGAGCGCGCCCGGAGCTGACGAGCTGTACCCGTGGGGGGGGGGGGGGGGGGCCCCCCCCCCCCCCCACCCCCCCCCCCCCCCCCCAACCCCCCCCCCCCCCCCCCGAACACTAAAGTCACGCTAGGCCAACGCCACAAAACCCCGAGGGCCCGCG
>NZ_JBHZDA010000047.1:49753-50380 GCF_042755665.1 Streptomyces sp. NPDC059142 | reverse complement strand
AGATCCCGTCCCCCACCCCGCCCACCAAACTCGCGCGCGCCCCCGTGAGGAGTCGGGCTCGCGGGGGGGGGGGGGGGCCCCCCCCCCCCCCCCCCCCCGACGCGACACCGACAGCCTCAACCCACCAGGAGAAGCAGCATGCAGATCGAGCGTCAGAGCGACGAGCACGAGAACCGGGAGCGCGAGGAGGCGACGCCGGACCTGCTGGCCCAGATCGCGGATATGAAGGGGCGGTTCGCGGACGGCTACACCGACGGTGATATCCGCTCGGTCTTCGGCCGCATCCACGACGCCGGCGGCCCCTACCTGGTCTGCCTGTGGGACTACGCGGACGAGGCCGGGTTCGGAGGGAACTCCCAGTTCTACGCCGAGGGCGAGGACGGGTTCTACGAGGTCACCCCGGACATCCACCAGTGGCTCACCGGCGAGCAGGAGACGCCCGGAGCTGCGGACACCTGGGTGTGCGCGCCCGTCTCGGAGCCCTTCGAGCCCGATGTCAGCGACGACTTCCACAACTACGCCAGGTTCGGCGACTGACCGGCGTCCGGTGGGGGAGCGGGGGACCTGCTGGAACTGTCTCAACGAGCGCTGCGACCTGTGTGTCAAGCGGCAGCGGGGCGGCCCGCA
>NZ_JBHZDA010000047.1:45798-49743 GCF_042755665.1 Streptomyces sp. NPDC059142 | reverse complement strand
TGGCGCGAGACCCCCCCCCCCCCCCCCCTCCAACCACCCCTCCCGCCACCCCCCCCCCCAAAACTCACCCCCCCCCCCCCGCCGGGGCGGGGGGGGGGGGGGGGGGGGGCCACCCCCCCCCCCCCCCCGGGGCCCGGCACGACCACACCGAACACCTCAACTGTCGAAGGACCGCAGAATGAACGACATCACGGGTGCTGTCATCCGCCGTCCTCAGCGCACGCTCACGCGGGACGAGCGCGAAATGATCAGGGATATCCGCGCGCTGAACTTCCAGGCCGCGTTGCTCATGGGCATCGTTGACCCGGTGCCCGGCGTGTCGCCCATGAGCGAGGACGAGGGTGCGTGGGTACGCGAGCAGGTGTGGCCCGCGTACCTCACGGATCTCGACCGCAAGTACCCCTTCGGTTTCCACCGGTGGGCCATGTGCGAGCGGGGGACCTGCTGGAACTGTCTCAACGATCGCTGCGACCTGTGTGTCCATCGGCAGCGGGGCGGCCCGCACGTGGACGACAACATCGAGTGGGTGCACGGCTCCCGGGGCCGGACCGTCGCGAAGTTCATCGTCCGGCCCGACGACGCGCCGTGCGTGTGGTGGTGCCGGTGCTCCTGCCCCAAGGACGGCCCGCTCCCCGCTGGGACCGCGGCCTCGGCGGAGGCCGGATCCGCCCCGGCGCAGACGGGGGCGGAGCGTCGGCCGGACGGGGCGGAGGACCGCGGAGGCCGCCGGGGTGCCCCGGTCGGCGAGAGCGCCGGCGGCGAACAGGCCACCCTGTTCTGACGGCGGACGTGGAGCGGCCCGGCGGGGCGCAAAAAAGCGTGGGAATCCCGCCGGGCCGTGTGGTCCGGCCACCGAAGGCCCTCAACAGACCCATAACCGAACCAGTCATCATCGTATCCACGACCGACACCTCCAGGAGCACACCCCCATGCAGACCATCGACGGCCGTCAGTGGGCGAGCCGCGAGGACCTGAGCGAGCGCAGCGGCTACAGCCAGGCCACCCTTGCCAACCTGTGGCGCGACCGGGAAGCCAACGGCCACCCTCCGGCCCGCCGGATCGGCCGCGCCCTGTACTGGGACCTGGAGGTGTGGGCCGAGTGGTTCGAGCGGCACCAGGAGAGGCAGACGCCGGGCCAGTGGTTCGAGCGACACCGGCACCAGACGGCGCGCGAGGAGCCGACCGTCGACCGTACGGGCGACCCGGACGAGGAGCTGCCGCCGGCCGGGCAGGCGCGCGTGCTCGGTGTCGACCCCGGCCGGATCACCCAGTACGCCAAGAACCCGCCGCCGGGCTGGCCTGCCCCGGCACGCGTGGAGCAGTTGCCGACGCGCGTCCGTGAGTATCGGACCCGTCGCCAGCTCTGGGACTTCGCCGACAGCAACCCGCGCTTCCGCGCCGTCGGGGGCCGCCCGGTCGGCTACTCCCCGACGAAGGGCAAGGCACCCGACCCCCGTATCCGGCAGGCCGCTGAAGCGCTGGCAGCTCTCCCCGGCAAGGGGCCCGGCGAGGTGGCCGCCGTCCTCGCCGAGCGCCACGGGCAGTCCGTGGCCACCTGGAAGCGGATCATCACCCAGGCCCGCAAGGCGCCCCAGCAGTAGGAGGCCCCCCGGGCCGGACGATGGCCAGCGCGACCCCGGTTCGGGGCGCGCTGGCCATCGTCGTTCACCGACCCGCCCTCAACTCACCTCTTAAGAGGTGGGTTGAACGTGTGGAGGAGGTGGCCGTCGCGCGGGTTCAGGCAGCAGGGGCTCCGCCCCCACACCCCCGGCCCTACTCGGAGGGGGCGGGGGTGGTGCCGATCCTGCGGGCCCGTGGGGGGTTGGGGCTGTGGGGGTCGGGGGGCTCCCTCCCCGGTCGGACTCCCGGAGGGGACCACAGCCCGCGCCGGGCCGCCAGGCCGAGCCGCCTTCGGCGGTCGCGCGAGCGCGAGCCCGGCACCCCGACACGGCCCGCGGTCGGCTGCGCCTGCCCGACCGAGGAGGGAGCCCCCCGACCGGCCCGTCGTGCGGCGGACGCCAGAGGGATGCGGCGGCGCCTGAAATGCCCTCAAAAACGCCTCTGACCTGGGGTTTTGTGGTGTGTTGGATTTGACCCACACCTCATAACTTGAGAGTATTGTCTATGTCGGATGGGGGCGGGAATCCCCACCCGGCCGCCGGGCCCCGGGCCCACACCGAGAACCCCTCAACACTCAGGGACGTGAACCATGGGCCACAGCCATGTCTCCGACGACGCCCCCGCCGGCGGGATGCTCAACCTGCTCCGCCCCGCGCTGGTCAACAGGACCGACACCGACAGCGCCCACCAGGACGCGCAGGACGCGACCGCCATCAGCGCGGCAGCCGGGCACCGCGCGCTGACCGAGTGCCAGACGGCCGCGGCCCTGCTCACCGAGTACGCCGACCTCAACCCCGGGCGGCAGGCCCAGGCGTGGGCGTTCGGCGCGGTCGAGCGCATCGCCGAGTGCGCGCACGCGATCGGCGAAGGAGACGACGAGACTGCCGAAGACCTCGCGCGCGAGGCGCGCGGCGAGAGCGCCGCCATCGCCCTGGGGCGCCTCGAATCCCGGGGCCCGGTCACCGCGGACCGGCTGGCCGCACTGGACGACGAGACCCACGACCTCCTGGAGCGGTACGCGGCGCCGTTCCCGATCGAGTGGCTTTTCGCCCCGGAGCGCGACACCTTCGGCAGCATCCTCCGCAAGCGCGTCATCGTCCTCTTCCACGGCCCCGGAGGACTCTCCCTCGGTCTGCGTGACATCCTCGGCGCGTCCGTCGACATCATCGGCATCGACCTGGACGGCGGCGCCGTCGCCACCGCCAACGCCGCCGGTTTCCGCGTCATCCACGCCGACGTCACCGCACTCGACCCGGAGAACCCGGCGCTCCAGTACGTCAGCATCATCGCCCTCACCCCGCCGTGCCAGGCGTTCACCCCGAGCGGACTCGGCAAGGGCCGCTACATCGCCGCGATCGACGTCATCTGCCGCGTCATCTGGGAGGCAGGCGCGGCCGCCGGGTTCCTCCCCTGGGAGCACTCGGAGACCGGCTACGCGCCCCGCTCCGGCGATACCTGGGACGAGGTTCGAGCACCGCTCGCGGAGCTGGAGGACCCGAACGCCGGACTGATGGCGGAGGTCGCTATCTGGCCGCTCGGGATGCTCGCGCGGCCCGGCAACAACCTCCTGGAGTGCGTCATGGTCGAACAGTCGAGCGCGCTGCCCCGGCAGATCGAAGAGGCGCTGTTCGGTGAGCTGACGCAGGCCGGTTGGCACACCACGGAGGCCTGGACGCTGGACGCCGTCGACTACGGCGCCTCCCACCGCAAGCGCCGGTTCATGACTGCCTACCGCGGTACCGAGAAGCCCTTCGTGGAGGTATTTCCGGCCGCCCCAATTCCGGCCCCGACCTTTGCTCAGGTCGTCGGCTGGCCTACCGGCCGGACCTACCTGACGCGCGGCCACCGGCCGGTCGACCCCGCCACCGGCCGGGCCAAGGGTGGCGGCTCCCGCAGCGCGGACCGGCCCGCGACCTGCGTCACCGCGACCGCGTACGGGTGGGCCGACTCCGAGACCGGCGCGACGATCACCCAGGTCGACATCGGCCGTCTTGTCGGGTTCCCCGCCGACTACCCGTGGAAGCGCGACCCGCTGCGCGGCCGCGGACTCGGCAAGCGCGAACTTGCCCAGCTGCCAGCGGACGCAGTCTGCCCGACGGTGTCCGCCGCGATCTTCGGCCGCATTCTCGGAGACGCCCACTGGGAGAGCAAGGTTCGCGCATACGTACACGGGCTGTACGGCATCGACACCGGGACGACGGTCGCCGAGACCGAGGAGCCCGTACTGACCGCACTCGTGGCGTAGGAGCGCCTGCTTCGGCACCATCACATGCCCCGGGGGGGGGGGGGGGGGCGGGCGCGCCCCCCCGCGCGCGGCGCGGCGGC
>NZ_JBHZDA010000047.1:42688-45788 GCF_042755665.1 Streptomyces sp. NPDC059142 | reverse complement strand
CCGCTGAGGACAGCGGCCCGCCGGGGCATGTGCGAACCGGCTGGGACGGGGGAGTGTGACGTCCGCCCCGCCCCAGCCGGGGTCTTTACAGCACCCGGAGGAAGACCAGCGCCAGGACCGCGAGCGCGACGCCGAGAGCCCAGGTCTGCCACCAGGCCCACCAGGGCAGCGCACGGCGCTGACGGCGACGGCGGCGGCCGGTCATGACGCGGGCAGGGCGTCCGGCGCGATTGGAGCGGGGTTGGCGAGCGCCATCGGGTCGGTGGTCCACTCCGTACCTCCGCCCGACGCAATCAGCCAGGCCACCGGGTGCGGAGAGTTGCCCTCGGGCGCGATGGCACGCAGTGTGCCGCGGCGGCCGGTCGCGGTGTCCTCGACCTCCCGGCCGAGCCAGGGGTGGTCACGGTGGAGCATGCCGCGATTCATCGCGTATCACCGTCCCTCTTGGCCAGCGGCTCCCACGTGTAGCGCACGCGCACGCCGCGCTTCTGGAGCCAGCTCGTCTCGTGGTGACGGTGCTCGGAGGCGGACTCCGGCGCGATGGCGGCGGGCCACCGTACGAGCACCGAGGCGACCGCGCCGGCGGCCGCCAGTTCGCGCACGCGGCGCCACCCTTTCCGGCGGGCCGGGTCCGGCTCACCGAACTCGTCCGCGACGACCTCGGTGATCAGCAGACCGTGCCTCTGTGCGAAGGCGCGGCCCTCTTCCTCGGCGCGATCGGCGGCCAGGCTGGGAATCACCGTGCCGCGGTCGGCGCACACGTACAGCACGGTCGCAGCGGCGACCGGAGCCACCGGGGCGGCGGCTTCTTCCTGTGGTTTTCCTGCACTGCTCATCGCTGCCTCAGCAGGTGGATCGAAGGGCGGCGCCCCGCCGCGCCCCACGGGGGTACGAGGCGCGACGGGGCCGTACACGACACCTAACACTCAGTCACCGCCGTGCGGGCATGACGAAGTCCCCCCGGCCCACCGCCGCCCACTGACGAATTGACTCTTCCGTTACCTGCCAAGGGGTGGTCGTACGCCCTACCGTGCTGGTGTGGCGGAGAACCGAAACGAACCCTTAGCCGCCTGGATGACGGAGCACCAGATGTCGGCCGCCGAGCTTGCGGACGCGGTGAACGGCGCCATCGGCGAGTTCACCGGCAAGGTCGGCGCGACTGCCGACCGCACCGTATTCCGATGGCTGTCCGGCGAGAACCAGTGGCCCCAGGAACGTCAGCGTCGGGGGCTGGAAATGGTTACTGGCCTGCCCATACTGGCTCTAGGGTTCGTCCCTCGGGGGAAGTCCACGTCCGATCGAGCACCGGAGGACCCCGACGTGCACCGTCGCCGATTCGTCGGCGCGTCCGCAGGAGTCGCGGCGGCCGCCGTCATCCCCATGGGCCCCGTATCGGCCCGGCCCGTACGTGTCGGCACGACCGACGTGATCAGACTGCGCGCCGCCGTCGAACGGCTGACCGCCGTGGACGCCGAACGCGGCGGTCACGGTCTGGAGCGCGCCGCCCTGGACGGCGCCACCGAAGCGCTCACCCTTCAGAAACTGTCCACCACGCAACGCGTGCGGCAACGCCTGTTCGCGCTCGGCGCCGACTTCACCGCGACGGCCGCATGGTCATTGATCGACGCCGGTCACCTGGACGGCGCCGCGCGCCACCTGGACCGCGCCCTGACGCTCGCCGGGCTCGCCCAGGACTCCGAGATGACCATGCAGATCTGGAACCTCCGGGCCATGCTCGCCCGGCAGCGCCGCGAGTACGCCGAGGCGGTCGCCGCCGCGCAGGCCGCCCACGCGACTGCCATCGCCCGGCGCAGTCCGCTGCATACCTCACTCGCCCACGCGCGGACCGCCGTCGGCTGTGCGCACGGCGGTGACGTGCGCGCGGCGCTCAACTCCCTTGGACGCGCCGAGGACGCCCTCTCGAAGGCCGACCTGACGGAACCCCGCTCGCCGTGGATTGCCTTCTACGGACCGGCGGAGCTGTACTCCCTGACCGCCATCGTGCGCGACGTCGTGGGCCAGCCGGCGGAGGCCGAGGCGGCCTCCCACCGGGCACTTGCCGCCCTACCCCACTCCTACCGACGCAACCGCGGCCACACGACGGTCCGGCTCGCGCTCGCGCAGCTTCACCAGGGCGACGTCGAGCAGGCATGTGTCACCAGCGGCACCGTATTCACGATCATGGCAGGCGTTCCGCTTCCCGGGCGGATGCGGCAGCTCCTCGGGGACTTCCAGCGCGACCTGATCGCCCACGCTCCCTCGACGCGTATCGCGCACGAATGGACCGACCGGTACCGGACCGAATGGAGCAGCCCTTGACCACCACAGCAGTCGAACTACGCCGTTTCGGACACGATGATCTGCCGACCATCCGGCAGACCCTCCTGGACGTACACGCCGATGCCTACGCCGACGACATGACCGAGTTCGACGAACGGTTCCCGTGGTTCGTGGATCACTGGGGCGGCGATCCTGGATACGCCTGCGTCATCGGCTACGACCAGGACGAGCCGGTCGGCTTCGCCTACGGAGCCCCGGCCACAGAGGGCCGGGAGTGGTGGCGCGAACACCTCACCGAGCCACCGGTGGACGCGACGACCTTCTCCGTATCCGAGCTGATGGTCCGCCCGCGATGGCGCAAGACGGGGACGGCGAAACACCTTCACGAGGCGCTTCTCTCGGACCGGCCGGAGGCGCTGGCTGTGCTCCTGGTCGACCCCGACCACCCGAAGGTGGAAGCGCTGTACGAGACGTGGGGGTACCTCAGGATCGGTAACCGGCAGCCCTTCCCGGACTCCCCGAACTTCACGGTGATGCTCCGGGATCTCAGGGCCGCGATCGCTTCCTGAGCCACGCTCGACAGCAGTGCCCGGAGTCCGACGTGCGAGGGATCTCGGGCGCTGCTGCTGTGCGTTCCAGAAAACCGGAACGCACGGTGGGAGAGAACGGGAAGGGGGCATACGCAGTGGAGGGGGGGCCGCGGGTGGGGGGGGCCGCCGCGGGGCGGCGGCGGGGGGGCGAACAGCGGCGGGCCGCACGAGTGACGCGAGGGGGCACGCGAGGTCGGGGGGGGGGGGGTGGGGGGGTGACGGTGAGAGAT
>NZ_JBHZDA010000047.1:38424-42678 GCF_042755665.1 Streptomyces sp. NPDC059142 | reverse complement strand
CAACAAAAACCCCCCCCCGCCGGGGTGCCAGACCGGTGGGGCGGCAAAACGCCGCGGCCCCCCCCGTGTCCCCGGCCCCCCCCCCACTGCGCTTTCCTGTCGTCAGCCGGTTGTGCGTCCGACTGTCGTCTCGACAGCTTCTCCGGCGCCTGTCTGTGCGGGCATCGCAGCCGAAGGCGATGGGGCCGTGGTCTGCTGCTGGGGCGCCGCCGGGGCTTCCTTCTTCGGCGTCGTCCGCTTGCCGCGTGCGCGGCCTCGCGGGCGCTTCACCGGCTCCTCCGCGCCGATCGTGGCGAGTTCCTCCGCGGTCCAACCCGCCGCCTCGGCGGCGACAAACGCCTCACCGTACGGCGCATCCGTCTCCGCCAGTTGACGCCGGAGTTCCGCGCGTTTCTCCAGGATCTCGGCCAGCGGCTCGAAGGCCTTCTCGCGAGCCGCCTGGACTTCCCTCATCCGCTGCATAATGTCGTGTGAACTCGCCATGACGCGATCGTACTGGTAGGTCGTGCGTGGCGGCTGAGTGGGCGTGCCGACACTTCAGTCCGTAGAGATTTCTGACAGACCGTGTGCTTCCTTGACGGCCCTAACTACCGGAAGCGAGTTAGTGCAAACTGGGCCCAGTTTGCGTGATCCCCGGCTTTCGGCCCACTACTGTGGGCGGCCGGTGATCTTTGGTCCGAGCACGGACCGGGGGTTTGGAAAGGAGGGGGTTGCGTGGTTGAGCCATCGACGGCGAACGGCCGGCGCCGCGCCTCTGATCGCAGGGCGCGTTACCGCGAACGCGATGCCGACGGTCGTCGTGACAACCGGTTGAAGGTTTCGTACACCGACACCGAGCTGGCGATCATTCGTGAGGCCGCGGCTCGTGACAATCAAGCTCTCGCCGCGTGGGTCGGTGACACCGCTCTGAAGGTGGCCAAGGAGAAGGTCGTACCTGTTTCGGTCGACGCTCGCGATGTCCTTGCTGAACTTATCCAGTCCCGCAACCAGGCCTCGCGTATCGGTAACAACGTGAACCAGATCGCGAAGGCCTTGAACGCGGACGGCACCGTGACCGGTGCGCAGATCGCGGCAACCCTGGACGCGATCGTCAAGGCGATGCAACGCATGGATGAGGCGACACGTCAGGTGATGCATGAGCGGCGGCCGCGCTCTTGATGCCGAAGCGGGCTCGGGACGGTAATGACACATGGGGGTTGCTGGACTACCTGTATGGCCCGGGTAAGCGTGACGAGCACACTGACCCGCACATGGTGGCGTCCTGGGACGACCCCTTTGTCGAGGACCCGGCGCGCTCGCCGGACATGACGATCGGCGACTTGGCGCTCATCCTGGACGCTCCGGTGTTCGCGCTGCTCAGTAAGCGACCGGCCAAGCACGTTTACCACGTCGCGGTCCGCAATGCGCCCGAGGACCGACTCCTGACGGACGAGGAGTGGGCGCGGGTTGCCCGCGAGATGATGCACGCCTCCGGCATCGCTCATCACGGCGACGACCAGGCCTGTCGGTGGGTCGCGATCCGCCACGCGGACGACCACATCCACATCGTCGCGACACAGGCCCGACAGGACGGTCGGCAGCCGCGGCTGCGCCAGGACATCCCGAGGATGCACGCGGCCGCCAGGGAGTTCGAGGTTGAGTTCGGGTTGCGCCGGTTGAAGCACGGCGACAAGACCACGCGGAAGTGGCCGAAGACCGGAGAGCAGGAGAAGGCGGTCCGGCGCGGACTGGTGGAGCCGGTGCGCGAGACGCTCCAGCGGGAGGTCCGCCAGGCCGCGGCCGCTGCCGCAGACGAGGGTGATTTCTTCGCCCGTCTTACCGCGGCTGGGGTCCGGGTGAACAAGCGGGTGGCGCCGGACGGGAACATCACCGGCTACTCGGTCGCGATGCCCGGTGACCGTGACGGCGGGCATCGCGCGATCTGGTTCTCCGGCGCGCGGCTCGCCCCGGACTTGTCCCTCCCGCGCGTGCGGGAGCGCTGGAGGACGCCGGTGTCCGTACCGGCGGTTGGGCCGGCGGAGATGTGGCAGGAGGCGGAGCGCCGTGTGCGTGCTGCTGCGGACCAGCTTGGCGCTGGTGGGCTGAGCCAAGGGGCCGGGGATGTTGCGGCGCTCGGTGACCTCATCGTCATCGCCGCGGTGGTCTCGCCGCGCATGGTGCGCGATCGGCTGAGGGACGCGGCGTACGAGTTCGAGCGCGCGTCACGCGTCCCGGGCGACCGCGCTCTGGAGGGACAGGCGCGCAGTCTGTACCGGGAGTCGACGCGGTTGCTGTCTCAGTCGACGGCGGCGGCCGGACGTAGTGACACCGTCGCCGCGCTCGGTTTCCTGCTCGCCCTTGCAACCGCGATCGAGGCCTCGCGCCGCTGGCACCAGGCGCAGGAACACCGGGCCCAGACGGAGGCCTCTGGACGGGCCGGTCGTCTGCTGCGGGAGGCGGTAGAGGTGACCGTCGGCGCGAGCGCGGCACGCGACTTCCGTCCGCGCCCGAAGCGCACGGCCTCCCGTCCTTCCGGGTCCCGGCGGCCCGCGACGGTGTCAGGGGAACGGCCGATGGCCGGAGTGCTCCAGGAGGCAGTGCCCGGACACGTGCGGGCGATCCTCGCGGATCCGGCGTGGCCCGCGCTGCGCACGCGGCTGGCAGCGGTCGAGAATGCGGGGGAGAACCCGGTCGACGTCCTCGCCGCGGTCGCCGCCCGGCGTGATTTGACCTCAGCGGACTCGGTTGCCGAGGTGCTTACATGGCGGCTGGACGGGTGGAGTCGTCAGCGCGGTGCGTCGGCGGCGGTCACCGGCACGAGCCCGTCGTCGACGCCCACGGGCAGCACCGGCCGCAGCAGCGGGCCGCGTGCGGCGGGGACACGTCGGTCGCCGGGTGACGAGGAGCGTAAGGGCCCGCGACGGGCTCGGTAACGAGGGGAGTGAGCGTGGCAACACCGACACCAGAGGAACGGGCCGGGGAGGCGTACGCGGAGGCGGTCGCCGAGGCGGTGCAGACCTCCGTGATGGCGGTCCGCCTGATCCTGGCCATCGCGGACGCGGTACGTCGTCAGCAGCAGAAGTTGGCCGGGAAGGAGGACGATCTCCCGGACGCCGGGAAGGCGGCGGCGGAGGCCTCGAAGGAGGTGGCGACGTTCCTTCCGCCGGACATCGGTGCGGCTCTGATGGAGGGCGCCCACTGGCCGCAGCTCGCCCAGCAGTTGATGGCACTCAAGCGGGCCGGAGTCGACCTGGAGGGGATGCTTCCGCGCGTCGGCGAGATCGCCGTGACGGTACGGGACCAGGTCGCGGCGAATGCGGAACGGGTAGCGCGCGAGGGCACGGACGAGTGGGCGGCGGCGCTGCGCCAGACGCTGCCGGCGGGTCCGGTACGCGAGGCGATCCTGTCGTCTCCGGCGTGGCCGGAGATGGCGAGGACGATGGCGACGCTGGACGAGCGCGGGGTCGACGTGCGGGCGATTCTCGCCTCCGCGCACGAGGAGGGCGTCGGGGTCGACAAGGCGGTCGCCAGGGTGCTTGCGACAGCGGAGGTGCCGACCACGAGTCGGGACGCGACGTTGTCGTACGGGCCGCTGACGACCGGGCTGGACATTCCCAAGAATCTCGACCTCGGGGACCGGGGGCGAGCCCTTCGGCAGCTCGCTATCGCGCCGTCGGAGAACGGCCGGTTCACGCGCATGGTGCGCGAGGCCCTGCCCGGCGCGGAACGGGAGGCGGATCTGCTTGTGGCGGCCCGTCAGTGGCCGTTGATCGCCGCGCGGATGGCGGATATGGAGAGCAAGGGGCAGTCGATCCCGGAGCACTTGGCCCGCTTGTCCGAGGACACCTCTTGGCGGGAGGGGCGTCTGGTCCAGGCCGCCAACGACGTGCTGCGCAAGCCGGTTGGCACGCCGGCGGGGCCGGGGCCGAAGGTGAGCACCGCGGCGGCGCGGTCGACGTCGTCGGGCGTGGGCCCTACTAAGGCGGCCGAGAAGGGTGCGGCACCGGCTGCGCCCGGGGTGGCCGCGCACCGGGAGGCGGCGCCTGCCGTGAAGGGCGGCAAGGCCCGGTAGTCGCCGTTTCTGTGGCGATGAGACACCCAGGTATGAAACTTAAAAAACTAATCGAACAGCGTTGACGTGGTTTTGTAAGTTTCGGTAGTTTGTGGGGGGGGGGGGGGGCCCCCCCCCCGCCCCCCGCCCGCCCCCCCCCCCCGGCGCGCCCCCCGCGACAAAAAAAAAAAAAAAAAACAACACAAAAGCACACAGCGACCCCG
>NZ_JBHZDA010000047.1:0-38414 GCF_042755665.1 Streptomyces sp. NPDC059142 | reverse complement strand
TGTTATATTTTCGGGTGGGGTGTTTTTTTTTTATACCCCACAAAAAATACCACAACGGGTTGTTGGTTTTTTTTTTTTTGGGGTTTTTGGGGGGGGGGGGGGGCCCCCCCCCCGCCCCCCGAAGCCCCGCCGGCCAGGGCGGGCCTCCACCTGGGAGCATCACATGATCAACGTCATCTCCACCAACGAGGGCAGCGACGTCAGCGAGGAGTACGCGGAGCGGGTCGAAGCGCTCCTCAGGTCGAGCGGGCGGCTGCGCGAGACGACCCAGCACGGCAGGCTGGGGGAGACCGCTCTGACGATCCGTCTCTACGCCTACGCGGCCCCGGGGACCGAGGAGCCGAGGTGGGCGGTGGACTACGAGGACGGCGCGTCGCGGGAGCTGGAGGAGTACGACTCCCTCGCGGAGGCGGACGCCCGCTACGAGGAGATGGTCCGCGATGTCGCGGACAGGCTGCGGGAAGACCACGAGGGTGTCCAGGAGCGGTTCAGCGCCACCGACGTGGAGGGGGTTCCGGGCCCGCTGCCGGAGCTGCCCGGCGTGGACATGGGCGACGTCGAGACGCTGCTCGACCAGCCCTCGCAGGACCCGGTGCTGTACGTGGAGCGCGAGGGTGACGAGGTCCGGATCGCGTACGGCCCGGCCGCCCAGGTCCCGTCGGGGACCGTCCTGCTGACTCGCGACGCGGTGCTCGAAGAGTTGTCCCTCTCCGACACCCCCGTCCGGTTCACCTCGCAGCACCTGGACGAGGGGGACCGCATGATGCTCGACTACCTGGCCCACCGGGCGCAGGCTGCCCGGCGCGCCGCGGTGAGCATGCTCTTCGTGCCGAGCACGGACTGACCGGCCAGGCGGCCCGCGTCCCCGCACACGGGGGCCGGGCCGCCGCCCCGCGTCCCGTCCCGCCTCCTCGTCTCCGGAGTACCGATGACCGAGCAGCACCCCACCTACCCCCTGACCACGTCACCGTGGATCCCTGTCCTGGACCTCGACCTCAGCGCCGACGCGTCGCACCGCGCGGTCGGCATCACCGAGGCGCTCACCCGCGCGCACCGTCTGCGGCTCGCCGCCGGGCACACCTCCGACATCCCCGTCCTGCGTCTGCTGGCCGCCGTGCTCGACGCGGCGTGCGGGCCCGCGACCACCGCCGAGTGGGATGCCGCCTGGCGGGCCGAGGCCCTGCCCGCCGACCGGATCACCGCCTACACCAAGACCTGGGCCCACCGCCTGGACCTCCTCGACCCGCAGCGCCCGGCGTTCCAGTGCGGGGCGCTGACCGCGTGGAACCGCGACGCGCGCGTGCTGGACCCGTCGGCGCTGGGCGGGGGCGCCGGCAAGTGGTTCAGCAGCGAGCTGCGCGCGGCCGATACGGAGGGGTATCGGGCGTGGGAGCCGGGTGAGGCGGCCGTACGGCTGCTGTGGCTGCTGGCGTACGACGTGGCCGGCATCAAGGGCGCCGCCCCGGGCGATCCCGCCGCGAAGAAGAGCAAGATCTACGGGTCCCAGGTCGGGGCGGTCGCCGGTATCACCCACCTGCACCTGAGCGGCGCGACCCTGAAGGACGATCTGCTGCTCGCGCTGCCCCCGCAGCCCCGGGCCGTCGGCGACGCGCCGGTCTGGGAGCGTTCCGATCCGCCCACCGCGATGCGCACCCGAGCCGCACGGGGCCGTCTGGACCGGCTCACCTGGCCCTCCCGCCGGATCCGGCTCCACGCCGATGCCGACGGACGGGTCGATCTGCTCGCCGTCCACGACGGGGACCGGCTCGACGGCGGGCTCGCGGCGGCCGAGCCGCTCGACCCGATGTCACTGTGGCGCACGACGAAGAAGGGCAACCCCTACCCGATGGAGATCACCGCGGAGGGGTGGCCGGTGCCCTGGCAGGCCGCCCGGGCACTGGATCCCGGGAACCAGGGCCGCAGCGCCGTCATCGACCACGCGATCGCCGCCGCCGAGCGCGGCGCCATCCCCCCCGACTACCCCCTGCGCGTGACGACCGGCCAGATCATCCACGCGAACGAGCACCGGGCCACCATCAGCGACGACCCGCTCATCACCGTGCTGCTGGGCACCGGCGCCACCCTGGCCGACCCGCCCACCCGCCAGGGCCAGGCCCGGCGCGCCCGCTACGCCGAGGCCAAGAAGTCCGACCTGTTTCAGGCCGTGCGTGAGGTCGTCGAGCACACCGCCGACCGCTACCGGCCCCGCCTGCTGTTCACCGAACTCAGCAGCGGGCGGGAGTGGGAGCAGGCGGTACGGCTCGACGCCACTGATCCGGACGCCGCGCGATCCCTGTGGGGCCGCGCGGTGAAGGATGCCGCGGCCGAGCTGATCGCCCGGCTGCCGATGCCGATGAAGCGGCAGACGCAGGTCCAGGCCGCCTACGACTCCCTGGCCCGGATGCCCAGGGACGCGGAGCCGACGCAGAAGGCCGGGAAGGCCGGCGGGCGCCCCGCGACCCGATACGAATGGCGCGGCCAGCAGTACACCCTCAAAGCGCTCTCCGAGCTGCCCGAGTGCACGGTCAGCTACGCGACGCTCCACTCACGCGTCAAGAGAGGCGTGAGCGTGGAGGAGGCCATGACGACCGCCGCCCAGCGCGGCCCGGCCCCCGCCACCCCCGGCACAGGGGCACAGAAGGCCGAGAAGAACAGCGGGCGCCCCGCGACCCGGTACGAATGGCGCGGCCAGCAGTACACCGTCACCGAGCTGGCCGCCCACCCCGAATGCGGGGTGAGCGCCCAGACCCTCCGCAGGCGCCTCAGGGCGGGCATGAGCGTGGAGGACGCGGTGACCGCGCGCACCCTGCGGCCCTAGCCGGACCAGCTATCACGGCCGTCGACGTCCGGGCGATCACCGCCCCGCACAAGGTCCACACACCGTAGGCGCCGCCGTCCGCGCGACCCCGCGATGCCCGGCCGTCCCGACACGGCCGGGCATCACGCACGTCCGCCGGCGGGCCAGGGCACCGTGCATCCGGCCCGCCGCAGGCCAGGAAGTCCGGTGACCCACGGTTACCCGGAGCCCCCTTGCCCTGACCTGACCTCGGATGGTCAAGACCGCGCTCGCGACCCTGAGGTCCGAGCTGCTGGACGCGATCACGGCCGCCGACGCGGCGGCCGGACCCTCCGACGCACGGGAGACCCTCGTACGCGCCGCCGCCCCCGCGCTGAGCCGCCGCCTGGTCGTGCAGCACCTCGGCGCACAGGACGTGCTCACGATCGCCCAGGACGCGGTCGACGACTCCGGCATCACCCGGAACGACCACTACTCCGTACGCCTCACCCCGGCGCCGGACGGGACGGTCACGCTGCACTTCGACGCGGACTACCCCGAGGAGTACGAGCGGGAGCCCGACGCCTACGGGTACCAGGACGAGCCCGACGAGGGGCCGCGCCATCCCGACCCGCACTACACCGCCGAGCACAACGCCCTCGGGTTCCTGCTGACCTCCCTCGAAGCCAAGGGCCTGTCCTGCATCACCGACGGCCCCCACGCGACCGTGATCGACGATCTCCGCGCCATGGAACCGGCGACGCTGCGCATCAAGAGGACCCCCTGACCTGCCGCGACGACGCAGGCGCCCCCGGCCGGGGCCAGGTCCCGCCCCCGGCCGGGGCCAGGTCCCGCCCCCGGCCGGGGCCAGGAGCAGCAGCAGCTCCGCAATCGCCCCGCCACCGGAGGCCGTGGAACCGGCGGCGGAGTATATTCGAACGCATGAACGATGAGGTGGGTCCGCTCGTGGAGGTGACCCTGCCCGGCGGGCGCCGCGTCGAGGGCCGCCTCCACGCCCGCCAGCAGCAGACGGACGGCCGATGGCTCTACCGGGTCTGCGTCGCGGTACCGGCCGAAGCGGTCACGCCCGTCGCGGGCGAGGACTACCAGCGCGTCCCCACCGAACGGGCCCACCGGCAGGTCCTGGAGGCTCTGCGGCACGACCGGCCCGACCACCGGGCCCTCCTGCTCCACACCGGCGAGGACTGCTGGGCCGCCCGGGGCCGACTCACCCCGGCATCGCCCGAACAGGCCCGCGCCTTTATTCGGGAGGGTTGGGCCACGGCTTGCGACGCCTGCCGTCCGGCGGGCCGAGCGCCGGGTCAGGGGCGGGTGGCGCCGACGTAGTCCGTCTCCGGCATCGCAGAGGTCAGGGGTGCCAGCTCCACCACACGGCCTGTGCGTGGTGCGTGCAGGACGTTTCCACTGCCCGCGTAGATGGCGATGTGGTAGATGGAGGCGGTGCTGCCGTGGGACCAGAACAGCAGGTCGCCCGGCTTGAGACTGTCCCGGGAGACGGGCCGGTCGGACGTGGCTCCGTACTGTGCGGCGGCCGTGCGGGGCAGTTTGGTCTTGGGCCAGTACGCGTACTGGACGAGGCTGGAGCAGTCGAAGCCGACGGTGGAGGATGCGGAGCACTTCCCGCCCAGGTAGCCGTTCGTGCCGTCGCAGAATCCGGTCGAGGGGCCCGCAGGAGTGCCGCCTCCCCAGGAGTACGGGGTGCCCATGCGGGTGGCCGCCTTGCGAAGGGCGTCTGCGCCCGCGCCGGAGCCGGAGACCTGGAGGAGGCCGGGGCCCTGGAAGCGCGTCATGGTGGAGAGGATGACCTGTACGTAGTTGTAGGTCTCGCCGCCAGCGAATGATCTCGGGGGCACCCCGCGGAACTGCTCGACGCGGCCCCATCCGGCGTTGTAGCCAGCCAGCGCGAGGGCGCGTACGTCACCGGGGTACCCGGAGGTCTTCGCCTGCTTGAGCAGGGAGCACATCATGCGGCCCTGCGCCATGACGGCGTCGCCGATGTCCCACAGGCTCACCCGGCCGTTGCCGTCGTCGTCGCGTCCCCATGTCGCGAATGTGGACGGCAGGAACTGGGCAGGGCCCTGAGCGCCGGCGGCGCTGGTGGCCTCCTCGGGGCTGGTCTTGAACTTGCTCTCCTGGTAGAGCTGGGCGGCCAGCAGGGCCGGGGCCATAGCAGGCTCCTTGCAGGCCGAGTCGGCCTTGAGGATCCACTCCCGGAACTCGGCCGGAACGCCTTGCAGCCCACCCCCGCCGTCGGACGCCTCGGTGGCGAAGGCGTCGTCGTCGGCAATCACCCCGACCGTCACGAGGACTGCCAGGACGATGAGGCCTATCACCGCGCCGGCAGCGCCAATGAGCACCTTCACGTGCTATCCCCCCGTGCTTTTCCCTTTGCCTGTCGTGCCGGTTGTGCGACTTCCTGCCGTACTAGATCACGAGATGCTTGATGTGCGTGCCCCATTTGGGTGGGACGCGGCCGCGAGTGGGGCTGTGGCTCACATAGGGTCAGGCCGGTCTCTTGCCCGGGTGAGTTCGCTGGGCGGAATATCGCACCCCATTGCGCAGGGCGAAATGAACACGTCCGGGCGGGGGCTCTTGGTGCCCCGGTGGTGTGGCCGGTGAATAGGGGAGTTGACGCGGTGACCGCGACGGGGGCCGCCTCTCCCGATCGGATCGCTGTCCAGAAAAGCCCGTGCTTTGCGGGCAAAGCCGCCGCAACCGCGCATTGTTGTGGAACACCACCTGTGACCTGACCTCCGGCTACTGCGAAAACCTCACCCGGGTTTGTCAGAGGTTCACGCTAACCTCATGATCCCGAGAACCCAATATTGTGGCCTAAACGAAGGCATGCAGGGGGGAGTTGCGGCATGACCACCCAATCGATGGCATCAAAACCGGGCGCAGGCGTTCCGGTTGCTCTCCGGTACGCGCTGATGTCCGTGAGCGGGATCGACATTGCAGTGGCGACCGTCGCCGCGATGCTCGACGACGAATCCGGAGGAGCCCGGGCCCGGCTTCTGGTGCCCGGGGAGTACCTCCCGTACGGAGTGGTCCCGGTGCTCGTGGCCGACACGACGCTGTACGGCGCGAGGCGGCTGGAGGAAACGCTGCTGCGCTGGGGCCCGTTGCCGAGGCCCTGGCTGGTGTGGGTGGCCGAGGCCCCGGCCCGTCCGGTGCAGGACGCCCGCTTCCTGGTCCGCGCTCTGGAGGGGCGGCTGGCCGGGGTGGCGAGAGTGCCGTACCTGCCGGTCCTGCGCGCCGTTAAGGGACCTGACGAGGCCCTGGAGTACAAGAACGTCCGGTCCGCAGCCGAGAAGCTGCGGCGCACGATCGAAGGGAAATGATCATGGCCGTGGAACGGCTCTACCTGGCGGGCCTCATCCCGGGGGCCAAGCCGACGAAGATCCCGGGGATGGACGGCCCCGTGAGCCAGATCTTCGGCTACGGCCTGTGGCTGCTGGTCCTGGCGGGAGTGGGCGGTGTGGCGTACGGCGTCTACAAGCTCGCCGTCTCGGACAAGTCGCGCAACGGCGGCGGCAGCGAGCCGTTCAAGTGGATGGGTGGGGGGCTGGCGGCGATCCTGTTGTCCAGTTCCCTGATCGCCATCCTCAACGGGATTGCGGGCTGAGGCGGGCATGGGACGCTCCAGGGGGACGTGGAACACCAAGGGCACCTGGGTCGCGGGCGGCGCGCTCGCGGCCGTGCTGGCCCTGACCGGGTACGTGGCGCTCAGCGGTGGCGACGACGGCGGGGGCGCCCCGGCGGGCAAGGGCGGGGCGAGCGCGTCCGTGTCCGCGCCGCCCGGCCCGTCGGCGACGTACGCGCCGCCGGAGGACTGGACGGAGCCGGAGCGGTGGGCGGCGCTTCCGCGGGGGATGCGCACCGACGGCCACGGCAGCCAGGTCGGCTTCCCGGAGTCGGCCGAGGGCGCGGTGGCGATGATGCTCGCGGCCAACACGACCGCCATCGACGCCGAGAAGTCCAACGTGGACGAACAGCTGCGCATCTACCGCTCGTACATCGGCTCGGCCGACCAGTCCGCGACCAACGCCGAACAGATCGAGCTGAATGCCATCCAGAGCGACAAGGCGCTGGCCAAGGAGATGGGCGTGGGCGCCGGGCAGCCGCTGCCCGCAGGCGCGTACCTCCGCAGCACCGTGGTGGGCTACAAGATCATCAAGACCTCCGGCACCGAGGTCAGCGCGTGGCTCCTGGCCAGGGTGGTCCAGAAGAACGGGGAGATGGCGAAGGAGTCCGGCTCCTACACGCGGACTCTGGCCGGCGCGCAGTGGGAGGACGGGGACTGGAAGCTGACCGGGGACGCGACCGCCCGTGCGCAGCAGGACGTCCAGGGCCAGGCCCAGCCGCAGATCGTGGCCCCGGGCGACCCGGAGTTCAACGCCTCAGGATGGACGGCCATAAGGGAGGCGTCGTGAGGCGCCGGATCGCCGCGATCCTGCTCGCCCTGGTCGCGCTGCTCGGTGTGTCCGTCGTGTCCGCGCCGCAGCCCGCGCAGGCCGACGGGATCATCGGCGGTTCGATCGAGGCGGTATGCCGGGTCGGTACCGGCCCGGTGCTCGGGACGATCCTGCACACCGGCGGCAAGCTGAAGGGCATCGGCGGTCTGACCGGATCGGACATGTGCGACGCGGTCGGCGCTGCGGGCGAGAAGGCCGTCAAGGAGGCCTGGAAGAACGTCTGGGATTCGGCGCTCGGCGACATCATCAAGTCTGCCGAGGACGTCACGAAGTGGGTCATCAAGAAGGTGCTGACCTTCGCTTTGCTCGGTCCGTCCGTGGACTTGAAGGGCACGGGCCTGTGGACGGGCAAGGCGACCTTGGCGGGCATGCTCACCTGGCTCGGGCTGGTGATCGCCGTGGCCGGGATCATGTGGCAGCTCGGCAAGATGGCCGTGACGGGCAAGATCCAGCACGCGGGGACGGCGATGCGGGGGTGGGTCGAGAATCTGATCCTGTCCACCATCGGCGTGAGTCTGTTCGCTTTCATGCTGGTGCTCGGGGACGCACTGAGCGCCGGGCTGGTCAACGCGACCTTCAGCGACGACGGGCAGGCCTACGAGCGGATCATCAAGGTGCTGCTGCCCGTTGCCGTGGCGAACCCGATCACACTGCTGTGCATCGTCGGCGTGCTGCTGCTGATCGGGTTCATCCAGCTCGTCATGATCTTTCTGCGGCAGAGCGCCATCCCCATCATCTGTCTGCTGCTGCCCGTGGCCGGCGGCGGCCGGACCGGCGGTGAGGTCACCCGCAAGTGGGCACCGACCCTGATCACCACCGGACTGGTCATCGTCGCGTACAAGCCCACGGTCGCCATCATCATCTGCGTCGGCTTCGCGGAGTTCGGTCACGCGGCGACCCTCGCCGAATGGCTGCGCGGGTGCGCCACGCTGGTCCTCGCGGTCCTCGCCCCCGGCCCGCTCACGAAGGTCTTCGCGCCGTTCGGGGCGGCGGCCGGCGGGGGGATGAGCGCGGGCGGGGCCAGCGGTGCGCTGTCGGCGGCCGCGGGCTACTTCGCCGGGAAGGCCGGAGGCGAGGGCGGCGGAGACGGCGGCGGTGGCGGTGGCGACAGCCCGACAAGTCCGGTCGACCACGCCAAGATGGTCGCGCAGACCATGGGCAGCCAGGGCGGCAGCGGCGGTTCCGGCGAGGACGGCGGCCAGGGCGGCGACGCCCAGGCACAGGCCGCCCGGAACGAGGCCGCCCGTGTGCCCGGCCAAGGCGGTCCCGAAGGCGCCGCGGGGGCTGACGCGGCCTCCGCCGGTGAGGGGCTGGCCGGCGCGTCGGGTGCCACCGGCACCGGGGCGGCCGGGGCGGCCGGGGCGGGCGCGGGTGCCGCGCTCGGGCCGGTCGCCGCCGGTATTCAGGTCCTGGACGGCGTCAACGACGCGATCCAGGGTGCGAGCGGAGCCGTAGGCGGAGGGAACCAGCAGTGAGTCATGAAGTGCCGCAGACCTTGATGGTCGACGGCTTCAGAGCCCGCCAGTCCTTCGGGTTCGGCGGACTGTCGCGGACCGCGACGATCTTCGCGGCGGTCGTACTGGTGGCGGACGGCCTGATCGCCACGCAGGCGCCGCTGTCCCTGCTGGTCAGCCTGCCGGTGACGGCGGTCGCGTTCGGGCTGGCCGCCGCGAAGCGTCACGGCATGTCCGCGCTGTCCTACTACTGGGCCAAGGTCGCCTGGACGCGGGCAGCGAAGTACGACGCCACCTCCTACCGGCGGTTGCTCCTGCCGCACCCGTACGCCCTGGACCTGCCCGGCGTCGGTGCCAGCTCCACCCTGATCAAAGCTCACGACCCGACCAGCGGTCGGCCGGTTGGCGTCGTGCACGACCGGGCGACCGGCTACATGACCCTGACCACTCTGCTCGCCCCGGGCGGCAGCCTCATGGCGCCCACCGGGGCCGTGCAGAGCAGTCTGCGGACCTGGGGCTCCGTGCTGGACGCGATGAGCACGGACGAGCAGGTCAAGGGCGCCAGCGTCACCATCCAGATCACCCCGGGCGCCGGGGAAGCCCTCGGCGACGACGTGGCGGCCCGCAAGGACCCCGGAGCGCCGCAGCTCGCCAAACGGATCATTGACGAGTTGGTCCGTACGACCCCGCACGCCACCGCGAGCGTCGCTCCGTGGATGAGCGTCACCGTGGACCCGCACGCGACCGTGACCGCGCCGGCGGATCTCGCCGAGGAGGTCGCCGAGGCGCTGCGGGTGGTCGACGGCCTGGACCTCTCCGGTACGGGTACGGACATCGAGCGCCGGGCGACCGACATCGATCTGCGACGGATCGTCAGGTCCGCGTACGACCCGGGTGTCTTCAACGCGCGCGACGCGGAGTTCGAGGAACTGTCCTGGGCGGAGTGCGGGCCGCAGGCCGCCGACGACGGCTGGGAGGAGTACGCGCACGATGGCGGGGTGTCCATCAACTGGGTGCTGCGCGAGATGCCGCGCCGCCCCATCCCCTACTCCGTGCTGCTGCCCCTGCTGGCCCCCGGCCGCTACCAGCGCCGCATCACACTCAGCTACAGGGTCCTGGATCCGTACGAGGGCGAGGCGGTGCTGGAGCGGGAGATCAGTCACGCCTACCAGCGGGCGCAGGCGACCGCCGAGGTCAAGGGGCGCGCGAAGTACAGCCAGCGGGCCGACGCGCAGCGCGCGGAGAAGGCGGCCGCGCAGGTGGCCGGCGGCGCACAGGTCGTCGACTGGACCCTCATGGTCACCGCCACGGCCCGCAGCGCCGCCGACCTGCCCGCCGCGCGCCAGGAGCTGGCCCGCGCGGTCAAGGCCACCCGAGGCATCCGTATGCGCAGCGCCTTCGGCGCCCAGGCCGCCGTGTTCGCGGCCGGGCTGCCGATCGGCTACTCCCCGCTGGTGAAGGACTGAGGAGAGATGGCGCGCAAACACAAGGCGGTGCCGGTGACCACGCCCAAGCGTGTGATCACCGTGACCGAGCAGGCTCTGACCCGCGAGGAGCGGCGGTCCGAGAGGAAGCTGAAGGGCCGGTTCGCTCCGCGGCTCGGATGGGGCGGCCGGTTCGGCGGCCGCGCGCCAGTTGAGGACTCCGGGACCGTGTACACGGGCCCCACCGGCCAGGCGGCCGGGATGTATCCCTTCCTCTTGGGGTCGGGCCTGCCGCCGCGCGGCGTGCCGGTAGGACGGGACGTGCTCACCGGAGAGCTGGTGTGTGTGGACCCCAGCGGATGGACCGGCAAGTTGACGACCAACCCCGGTGTCTGGGTCATGAGTCAGCCCGGCGCGGGCAAGTCCGCGCTGGTCAAGCGCGTGTGCCTGGTCTACTCGGCGTACGGGCACATGGTCTGTGTCCCCGGTGACGTCAAGGGCGAGTACACCGAACTGATCCGCGAGCTGGGCGGATCCGTCGTACGGATCGGCGACGGCATCGGCCGCCTGAACCCGCTCGACTCCGGCCCGCTGAAGGGACGCGTGGACACGCTGCCCGCTGACCGGCGCGAGTCCCTGCTGGACGTTCTCAACGGCAGGAGGCTGGAGACCCTGGTCGCCCTGCTGTCCACGAAGCACGGACTCGGCCGGGCCCCGGACGAGGTCGAACGCAGCGCGCTCGACACGGCCGTGCAGGTCGCTTCGGCTGCCCAGGAGTCCGGCAGCGACCCCGTGGTCGCCGACGTCGTCCGGGCACTGCGGATGGCCCCCGAGGAGCTGCGGACCAAGCTCGCCGCCGAGGGCGAGCGGTACCAGGACCTGACCCGCAGCGTGATTGCCGGGCTCGACAATCTCATCGGGGGGCCTCTGAAAGGGCTCTTCGACGGGCCGACGACGACCCCCCTGGACATCTCGGCGCCCGCCGTGTCCGTGGACATCTCCGCCCTGCGGGCCCGCGGCAACGATGTCGTCTCCGCCGGGATGATCGCGACGTGGGCGTACACCTACTCCGCGATCGACTCCGCCCGCAGCATCGGGCTGATGGACCGCTCCCTCGTGCTGCCGATGGACGAGATGTGGCGCGCGCTTCGGTCCGGCCCCGGCCTGGTGGACGCGATGGACGCCATCAGCCGACTGAACCGCACCACCAACGACGTGACGATCTACGTCACCCACTCGCTGCTGGACGTCGAGGCGCTGCCGACCGAGCAGGACCGGGCCAAGGCCAGGGGCCTGATGGACCGGTGCGACACGTGGGTGATCGGCGCGTCCTCCGAGGAGGAGCTGAGGCGGGTCACCGGCAAGCGCTCCCTCACCGAGCAGGAGCGCATGATGATCGGCTCGTGGTCCTCGGCGACATCGACCGGGCTGGACATCGACCCGACGTACGACGACGCCGGCGGGCGCAACGCGGCCGTGGAGGACGAGGGCACCCGGCACCCGGGCCGCGGCAAGTACCTGATCAAGATCGGAACGAGGCCGGGGATCGCGGCGTCGCTGGAGCTGACCGGAACCGAGCTGCGGCTGTACCGGACGGACACCAACCGGCGCCGGATCACCACGGGAGGTGGTAGCTGATGATGACGGAGAACGACCGCGCGTGGGCGGCCGGGGGAATCGTCCTCGGCGGTGCCGTGGCGCTGGCGGTCTCGACATGGGCCGGAGCGGCGGCCGGTGCGCTGGTGACCGGCGACGACGTCGCCGACTTCCCCCTGTCCCTGGTGGACGCCTTCCAGATGGCCACCGAGTGGTCGACGGTGTGGCCGCACTCCCAGACCGCGTCCACCATCGGTGCCGCACTGCTGGACGTGTTCGTCGTCGTTCTCGTGGTGTGGGGGCTGCGGGTGTCGTTCCGCTGGTACCGCAATCCCTCCAGCCTCGCGACGCTGCACCAGATGAGGGAGCTGACGCCGCGCCACGCAGCCCGTACCGCGACCCGGTTGCGCGCCTCGTTGAGGGAGACCAAGCCGAAGGACGTCCCGGCCCGCGACCGGGGCGTGCTCCTCGGCGACCACATGCCGTCCGGCGTCGAGCTGCGCGGCTCGGACGAGGACACCTACGTCGCCATCATGGCGCCACGTGCCGGTAAGTCCACGGCCCTGGCGATCCCGGTCGCCGAAGAGGCGCCGGGAGCCCTGCTGATGACCAGCAACAAGGCCGACGTCTACGCCGCGACGCGCGGCTCCCGCGCGCAGATCGGGGCGACCTTCCTGTTCGACACCCAGGGCGTGGCCCAGGCCGAGCGGGACGTGTGGATCGACCTGGTCGCACAGGCCGAGACGCTGGAGGGCGCCGAACGCCTCGCCTCCCATTTCGTCAACCAGATCACGAGCGAGCAGGCCGACCCCTTCTGGAGTCAGGCCGCCGGAGACCTCCTCACCGGCCTCTACCGGGCCGCGTGGTGGGAGGGCGCCACCATCCGCGAGGTGATGAAGTGGCTGGCCGATCCGAAGGAGAAGGCGCCGCTGCGCGTGCTCTACGAGCACGAGCCCGTGCTCGCCGAACAGGTCGATTCCTCGATCAACATCGCCGAGGAGACGCAATCGGGCATCTACCAGAACGCCCGTACGGCGATGAGCGCGCTGCGCGACGAGAAGGTGCTCGCGTGGGTCACCCCGGACAAGTACCGGGCCCGTTTCGACCCCGAGGCCTTCGCGACGAGCAAGGACACGCTGTACCTGTTGAGCAAGAAGGGCGGACCGTCGAGCGCCCTGGTCGCGGCGGTCGCCGA
This sequence comes from Streptomyces sp. NPDC059142, assembly GCF_042755665.1. Lineage (NCBI taxonomy): Bacteria > Bacillati > Actinomycetota > Actinomycetes > Kitasatosporales > Streptomycetaceae > Streptomyces > Streptomyces sp. NPDC059142. The sequence continues at coordinate 25,473 of NZ_JBHZDA010000047.1, read as the reverse complement.
CGCGGTCTTCACCGCCGGCACCGAGGCGGGGGAGCGGGCGGGCGGCCGTCTGCCCGAGCCGATGCGCGCCGTCCTGGACGAGGCCGCCAACATCTGCAAGATCGGCGACCTACCCGACTTGTACTCACACCTCGGCTCGCGGGGGATCACGCCGTTCGTGATCCTCCAGAGCTACCGCCAGGGCGTACGGGCGTGGGGTGAGGTCGGTATGGACTCGATGTGGTCGGCGGCCACGAAGAAGGTCATCGGCGTCGGCATCGACGACGCCAAGTTCGCCGGTGACATCAGCAGCCTGACCGGCGCGCACTTCGTGGAGCGCGGTTCGTACTCCAAGTCGAAGGACGGCGGCAGCCGGAGCTGGTCCGAGCAGCGGGAGCAGGTGCTCGACCCCGCGGAGATCCGCGCCATGAAGAAGGGCACGGCGCTACTGATGGCCACCGGCATGCCCGTTGCTCAAATCGGTCTGCGCCCCTGGTACGCGGAGAAGCTGATGGCGCACATCGGCCCGCAGATGAAGGCAGAGGAGCACGCCATCACCAAGCGCGCCGTTGCCGCGTACGAGGAGCGGAAGGCGGCGCGCAGTGAGCGATGAGCCGGACGAGGTCCCGGAGTTGAACGTGCCGATGGGCATGTTCGAGGACATCGAGGACCTCAAGGCCCAGCTTGCGCAGCTGACGACCCTGGTCAAGGAGGTCGCCGGTGGCGACGACGCCGAGCCGGGCGAGGCCTCCGCCGACGACGAGGCGGCGGCCGGCGGGGAGGCCGAGGAGGCAGCGGCAGAAGAGGACGAGTGGCAGTACCCGCCGTTCATTCTGCTGCTCGACCCGCCGGAGTATGACGACGAGCTGAGGGCCCTGATCGAGTGGGTCGAGGGCGTACTCGTGCCCGGCTACCTCGCGGAAGCGTCGGCCGATGCCCGCTGGTGCCATCTGTGGTTTGAGCACAGCGTGGCCATCGCCCGCCTGCACGCGGTGTGGCTGGCCTGGCAGGAACTGACCGACCCGGCATCCTGCGGATACACCGGTCCGTCGGTCTGGCACCGCGACCACCTGGACCCCGCCCTGCGCGAGCTGCGGAGTTCCTCCGGCCCGTTCTCGGGCTGCACCAAGGGTGAGTACCAGATCTCGCACCGCCTGCCCAGCGTGGTGCCGAGCGCGTGGAACTCCGGCACCAACTGACCAACCCCGCCGTACAGCGGGAGGCCGCAGGGACGCGCCCCGGCGGCCTCCCGCTCTCTACTGCTCGCCGAGCTGGTCAACATCCGTGACCGGGTCAGTGTTGAGGCGACATGCAGTCAACTCACCTCAGAAACTCACCTCTTAAGAGGTGAGTTTCTGGCTAGAGTGGAGCCATGACCACCGAAGCCGTCGCCCTCATCCCCGAGCCCGCCCCCGCCCCGTTGCTGGGGGCCGTCCCCGACCCGCCCGCCGAGGTGACCGTCGCCGAGATCGCCGCCGGAGTCACCGCCGCTCTGGTGGGGGCCTGGAACACGATCCGCGCCAACCACTCCGACGTGCCCGAGGCTGTCATCAGCATGGCCACCGGCGGCCGCGTGGGCGCCGTGAGGCGGGCCCACTTCGCGCCCCAACGGTGGCGCCTGCGTGAAGGCGACGCCGTACACCACGAGGTGTTCGTCACCGCCGAGTCGCTCGCCGACGGCGCACCGAAGGTATTCGGGTACCTCCTGCACGAGGCCACCCACGCGGCCAACGAGCACAGCGGCGTCCATGACTGCTCCGCCAGCCAGTACCACAACAAGCACTTCCGCAAGAAGGCCGAGGAGCTGGGGCTTGTCCAGCGGCCCAACGTGGACGACAAGTGGAAGAAGAAGTACGGATTCGCCGGTACGGAGTTGGGCGAGGAGGCCGCGAAGTCGTACGCCGACCAGATCGCCGCCCTGGACGCGGCGATCCACGCCACTCGCACGCCCGACTTCTTCGCCACCCGCACCCGCGGGGGCGGCAGCAAGGGGGGAACGACCGACGGCGCGGAGGGCGACACCGGCGCCGGCGAGGACGGCGAGGCGCCTTCCGGGAAGAAGGAGAAGGAGGACCGCAACTACGTCAAGGCCACGTGCGGGTGCACCCCGGCCGCGGTCATCCGGGTCTCCCCGAAGACCTTGGAGCGACGCAGCATCATGTGCGGCGAGTGCAGGGAGGACTTCACAGTGGGGGAGTCCGCCGAGTGATGGTGGTCTTTCTGGCCAGATAACCCGCGCGGGCCCCGGCGGTCTCCTCGCAGAGGGGGAGCCGGGGCCCGCGCCGTTGTGCGGCTGTCCCGCCGTGGCGCACCGGGAACGGGCGCTTACAGCGAGCTTTTCGGGTGCTACTTGGCGATGCGGAACACGCGGTTGATGGTGCGGCAGGGGCGGCAGTCGGGCGCGTGGGCGTGAGTGCCGCGCAGGTGGGCGAGGAGGGCGACTCCACCGGCGGTGGCGCCGAGGCAGATGAGGACGTACAGGAGGTCAAGGGCGAACGACATGCGATGTCCTTTCGGTGAGGGTCAGGCGAAGTGCCGGGCGGCGGCCGCGACGAACCGGTTCGTGGCCGTGAGGGCGTTCTCGCGAAGCGTGTCGAGCGTCTGCTGGTCGGGGGCGCCGCGCAGGGCGAGCGTCGCGCGGGTCGCTTCCTCGGCGGCCGTGGCGAGCGACGGAATCAGGATCGCCACCTGCACCTTCGGCGCCTCGATGGCGGACCGGGTGGCGTGCGACCCGGCACGGGCCGCGGAGATGACCTCCGGGTCGGCTCCGGACAGCCGCAGGCCTTCCCGTACGGCCATGGTCCGGCGGTGGCCGGCGACGGCGGAGGCGAAGGCGGTGACGGCCTCCAGCTCCCGGTCGCGGCGGTGGTCGTCCCGGGCCTCACTGCGCGTGGTCCGGGCGGTGCGGTGCTGGATGAGCCCGGCGACGACCGCACCGAGCAGGGTGCCGACGACCGCGATCACGGTGCTCAGCACGAGTCCTCCCCTGCGGTGGCGGACGGCTGCTCGATCACGGAGTCGCGCCGGTCGTCCCAGGCCGTGCAGTGCGAGGCGGTCCGGCCGTCGGCCAGCCACCGGACCGTGATCTGCCACGACGACCGAGGGCCGAACGGGTGGTCGCGCTTGATGTCGAGGACCTCGTACGCAGGACCGTTCGACCCGCCGCGGTAACGGCCGCCGACCCGGCGCGGGCCGACCTGGAGGTTCACGAACTCCTCGTGGGTCAGTTCGTACCCCTCCTCGCGGGCACCCAGCGCCTCGGCGCGGGTAGTGCAGCCGCACTCGGTGCAGCGGCCGATCCGCTGCGGGCTGACGGTCCCGCACGTCGCGCACGTCACCAGCGGCTGCTGGCACTCGTGGCAGGCGTCGTAGTGCGGCGGGTTGCTCGCGCCGCAGGTGCAGGTGGACGCGCGCCGCTCGCGCAGCGCGATGACGACGTCCCTCTCGTATGCGCCCAACAGGGTCTCCTTCTCGTACGGGCCGGGAGATTCCCGGCTCTGTATGGCATTTCTGGCCAGATAACTCGGGCCCGAGCGCGATCCGCTTCGCGAAGGGCGCTGGGGCCCGGGTTGTTGCGCGGCTGCACCGCAGTGGTGCAGCCGGTTCAGTGGCGCCTACTGCAAGGAGAGGCGCGGGTTGCCGGGCTGCTCGGGGCCGACAGGCCGTACGGCGGCGGCTCCCAGATGGCCGGGGCGTCGGCGTCCGCCGGGCTCATCCGAAGACCTCCACGAGCCGGATCGTCACCGCGTCCTCGTGCAGCCGCTGCTTCTTCAGGTAGTAGTTCCAGGTACGGGTGTCGCAGCGCTGGGGGATGCCGTCGCCCGGGTCGAAGTCGACCGTCCCGCCGAAGTCGAGGTACACGTCCTGGGTGAGGACGGCGGCCAGTTCGTCCGCGTCATACATCGGCTCCAGGCCCTGGAAGACGCGCTGCCGGTCGACCCGAGCGCGCGCCGAGGCGGTGCGCACCTCCAGGGCGAGCGGGCGGAGCGCGGCCCACTCCAGCAGCACGTCGGCGTGGCACGACTCGCCGGGCGGGCACGGGCAGGCCAGGTCCATACCGACCAGCTCCGGAAGCCGGGCGAGGATCATCTCCCGACGCTGGTCGCCCTCGTCGGAGGTCCAGTTGGCGCGGCTTCCGCGCAGCCAGGGGTGGAACTCCGCGACGGTGCTCTCCCGGGCCTCCGGCTCCTTGTAGCCGATGTCCACGAGCTGCGCGACGGTGAACGGGTTGCCGAAGTGGCTCGTCCGGTCCACGATCATGCACCGCTCGGGCTTGCGCCAGCCACGGTCTCGGCGGCGCTGGATACGGGCGCAGGTACGCATCGGATGCGGTCCTTTCCTGCTGGTTAGAGGGTGGGGGCCGTCGGCCGCGCGTTGATCGGGATGTGAATCTCCCCGCCGCCGCAGTCGAAGTCGGCCCACTCGTGTTCGGGGGCGAGCGTCCATCCGTTGTCCGTTGCAGCGCGCACCGTCTCCCGGACGGCCTCGGTCCTGCTGGTGTAGTCCCCGAGGTTCACGGACGCGAGCGGCAGGGCGAGGTCCGAGGTGAAGGTCTCCACTGAGGCCAGCCACTCCCCGCCGCTCTGGAGGAGCAGGAGGTGGGTGGCCACCAGCCCGGCTTTGGCGGCGAGTTCGAGGTAGCGGGCGTGATCGGTCTGCATGACCAGCCCTTCGTACTCCGGGAAGAACTCGGCGAGGCCTTCGCGTGCCGTCTCGTCGCCCTCCTGCGCTTTCCGCAGTACGGCGACGGCATCGGCGATCCGCTCGGGGGAAAGGGTGTCGTCGCGCATGGTGGCTCCTGTCGGGGTGGGGACGATGTCGTGCACGGTGGTGAAGCCCTCGCGGAGCAGGGCGTCCGTGGTGGCCTCTCGGGTGAGGTCGTGCTGCCAGCGCAGCGTGTCGTCGGGCACGCGCCGGTTGGCCGGCCGCAGCGCGTTGCGGGTCAGGCAGGTGTCGAGGTCGGGCAGGAAGCGCAGGGCGGCGACGGGGCGGCCGTGCCGGCGGGCCCGGTCCACGAGCTGCGCCCGCACGTGGAATTCCACATTCGTGCTGTCGAGGAAAACCGTCGCCCCGACGCTCAGATGCCGTTCCAGGAGGGCGTTCTGCCGCTCCACGGCGGCCGGGGTCACCGACTGGTCGCCCGCGTCCCCACCGATCTCGCGCCTCAGGGAGTCGAGACAGAGCACCACGTCGACCGCCGCGGTGGCAGCGTACGTCGACTTCCCCGAGGCCCCGGGACCGACCGCGACCAGCAACGTTCCGGGCACCAGGTCCAGCGGCGTCACAGTGCCACCGCCATCGAAGCCGCGGTGACGAGCAGGCCGTTCGTACGCTCCTGCATGCGGTCCACGTACTCCTCCAAGTCGAAACTCGCGTCGGTGCGGATCTCCTCGGCGGAACGGGTCCAGTCGGTCAGATCGGCCACCTCGCGGGCACCGCGGAAAGCGTCGTCCTGGGCCGGAAAGGCGGCAAGCGCGCCGCCGGAGTGGTGGCCGAGCCGCCACGGGTTGGCGACACCGTCGCCCTGCTCGCGCAGTTCCACCGGCAGCTCGTAGATGCGCAGGCCGGGCACGGGCTCCACAGCCGGCACGGTGACCGTGGACTCGGAGTTGCTGAACCGGATCGCGTACGGCGCGACGGGCAGTGAGGGCTCGGGGTCGGGATCCACCGAGGGATGGGTGAATCGGACCGGCTTGCCCAGGGCCCGGGCGTAGCGGATCTCGGAGAGGGTGGACTCCCCGATGTAGTCGCCGACGACCAGGATCTCATCGGCGAGACGAATCTTCGCGCGGTGCAGGTCGTTCAGCTCGTACTTGAGTCGTTCGGCCCGGTCGGGGTCCGCCCACAGGGGGTGGGGCTCCTTGAGGTCGCATCCGGGCTTGACGACGATCCGCTTCGCGGCGGTCTCCTGCCGGTCGGCCTCCGTCATCTGCTCCATGAAGCGGATGGAGCCGCAGATCACGACGATGACCGGCAGGCCAAGGTCCCTCTTCGCGGAGACGAGGCGTTGCTCGGGGCTGAGTAACTGCGGGTGAGCCATGGGTTTCTCCTTACTGATGCAGTTGAAGGCGGAGGTCAGAACTGGCGGCACATCCAGGCGGGGAAGCGGGCCGCGCAGGACGCACAGGCGAGACCTCCCGGCACGAGGCGCCACCCGGCCGGCGGCCGCGCAGACGACGTTGTGGTCCGTCGCCCCGCAGCGTGTGCACGTGGGCTGCTGAAGCGGCCTCCCGGACGGCGCCGTTCTCCGTACGCGACGTCATGACGTTCTCTCTTCTCCGGGCGTGACCCGGAGGTCGAGCAGTCCGCGATCGCGCATCAGGTCGGCTGCGGTCTCGATGAGGGCGCCGGACAGCTCGATCTCCATATCGTCCAGCAGCTTCGAGTGGTCCTCAGGGCGGTGACCCCACTCGATGAGGAGGTTCGTTGCGACATCGCGCATACCGGTCAGCGGCGACCAGTAACAGGCTTTCAGCCACTCGTGGTCGCTGCGGAGAAGGACGGCGTGTGCTGGGTTCTGGGTGATGTCGTAGCCGCTCATCCCAGCCCCCAGTGGTGTCCGACGCAGTGGTACTCGACGGTTCCGCTCACGGCCGTTCCTCCCCGTTCGGGTCGTTGTCCACGGGGGCCGGGCCGAGGCCCAGTCGGATGAAGGCCTCGCGGAAGACGGGCCTGTTCTCGGTGCTGACCTGGTAGGCGATGGTCTTGTGCCAACTGGGGTTGTCCCGGTCGGCGACGGCGATGACGGGCGGTTCGATGCCCTCGGGCAGCCAGCCCTCGCGCATGCCGCGCGGTACCGCCCTGGTCAGCGCGTTGGACGGCCCGTTGAGCTTGCCGAGGGCTTCGCGTAGCCGGTCGGCGTCGAGACAGCCGTTCTCGTCGCCGTCAAGGACCACCATGCGGGCGAAGGTGCGAGCGCCGGACGTCAGCGAGCGGAGGTAGCGCTCAGCTCGGTCGGTGGTCCAGCGGGTGTCGACGGTGACGACCGACAGCTCGGCGTGATGCCGCGCGGCGAGCGCCACCAGCTTCTCGGCGAACTCCTCGTCGGCACCTTCGATCGTGATCTTCACCGGTCTGCTGCCTTGGCGATGATGTCGGCGTGATCGAAGGCCAGTTGGGGCAGGTCGTCCAGGGGCCACCAGCGGGCGTCGGCCGCGTCGTCCTTGGCGTGCGCGGCGGTGCCGACGGGGACGGAGACCGCGTAGGCGATGGTGACGTAGCGGCCGCGCGGGTCGCGGCCGGGGGCGGCGAAGGCCCCGATCTGGCGCAGGTCTCCCGGGGCCACATGCACGCCGGTCTCCTCGCGCAGTTCCCGGACGGCCGCCACGAGGTCGTCCTCCCCGGGATCCACATGGCCGCCCGGCAAGGCCCAGTCCCCCTGGAACGGGGGCCAGCCCCGCTCGATCAGCAGCACACGGCCGTCCGGTCGGATGGCGTCGACATCGGCCGTGAGGCGGATGTCCTCGAAGATCTCACTGTCGCTCACGCAGGTCCTCTCTCATACAGGGCGTTCGTGGGATTCTCTCCCCGTTCTCCGGGGTCTCCATAAGGAGTCTGCCCCGCGGGGGCTCTCCCCGTCTAGACCGGGGAGAACTTGGCGGAATTCTGCACTCGTTCGGGTGACTTGGTGGACCGGTGCGTCTCGCCTCGGATAATGTGCCATATCCGAGGCGATAAACCGGACATGACGACAGGTCACCCGAACCGGCTCGCCCACCCGGAAGGAATCGAACGCCCGTGCCCCAGCCTGACAAGCAGACCGACGCGGTCCCGGCCGCCACCCTCTATGAGTGGCAGCGCCGCGCCGAGCATCACCTCGCCGCCCTCATCGAGCACGGCGCGAGTAACAACCTGCCCCCGCTGCTGTGGTCGCTCGCCCCCAACGGCAACCTAATCGGCCGGGCCGACGGCCTCGGCTTCACCCCGGACGTCCAGCGCGAGAGCGTCCGCCGGTGGGCCGACCACGTCGGCGCCCAGGTCGACGTCGAGCACACCAGCGACGGCCGCGAGGAGCTGTACGCCGGGTGGAAGGACGACGAGCGCCGCACCCGCGGCTGCTTCCGCGCCACCATCTTCGTACACCACGAGGCCCCGCACCCTGAGAAAGAAGGCAGCGCCGCCTACCTCGACGCGCTCAACAAACTCACCAAAGACCCGGTGGAAGGCGAGTCGGCCCGCAAGCTCTGGAACAGCCACCTGGGGATCGCCGAGGGAGGCGAGTGATGCCGCCCTTCCTCATCGTCACCGCCGTGGTGGCCGCCGCGTTCATGGCCTGGTTCTACGTGGGCCTCATGCGGGTGCACGCCGGACAGGCGAAGAACGTGGTCGAGGGGATGACACCTCAGCGGATCGTCTACCACCGCCTGAGCCACCAGATCCGACGGGAGCACGGCCGATGAACGACCTCACTACGGCGCCGACGCCGCAGGCAACTCCCGTCAGCCCGGGGCAGCTTGAGCTGTTCCGCGTACGGACCCGCCCGCACATCACCCTCGACTACGCCCGCCCCGACGGCAGCCCGCTCACCGACGCCGACTTCGACCACCTCGCCCGGATCGCCCGGGCCGCCATCACACGAAAGGGTGACTGACCGCATGCCGCTGTCCGTACCGCTCCTCCTCGTTCCGGGACACCCGGACCGCTTCTATACCGTCCACGTCCACCGCGCCCGCTGGGACGCCGACGCGGTCACCGGGCCGCTTGCCGCCGACCCCCTCGCGCCGCTGGAGGACAGCGCCCGCGAGGGCCTGCGGATGGTCTCCGAGTGCATCGCGGCGGAGCTGGCCGATGCCGAGGTCAAGTCCGTCGGGTACCCCGACGGCTCGGCCGAAGCGGTGGCGCGCGTGCTGTGCGACTCCCAGGAATGCGCCGCCGTCGCCGAGCAGTACCGCCGCGACGCCGACGAGGAGATCGAGGCCGAGGCCGCCCGCGCGTGGGCCGCCACCAAGCTGCAAGGGAAAACCGTTGAACTCCTGTGCCTGCGAGCCGAGTTGGAGAGGACCACGCCCGGCAAGAGGCCCGCGGGCATGCTCGCCGCGGTGCTGGCCGTCCAGCAGGAGCGCACCGGCGGCGCGACTGACCGCGTCACGCTGACGCTGGACGAGGCCGCCCACCTGCTCCGGGAGAACGACCTCTTCCACGACCAGTCCCCGGAGGGCGTCCGCCGAGAGATCGACCGGCTGATCCGGCAGAACCGTGCTCCGTACCCGACCGACTTCGACAGCGCCCCCGACTCCGTGACCTGGGTGGGACCGGCCCGGGGAACCGTGCCGATGCTCCCGGCCAACGAGGTACTGGACTACCTGGGGCGGCAGAACGCCACCGAGCTGACGCCCGAGCACTGCGAGAAGGTCGGCGAGCCCGACCCCGACGCTCCCGCCGCCCGGGCGTGGGCACTGACGCAGGCCTCCGCCGGCCAGGAGGCGCGGGACATGGCGCAGGAGCGGGCGGACGCCAAGATGCTGGACGCCAACCTCGTCCTGCTGCGCCAGTCCGATCCGGACGCCGACCGTATTTTCCGGCCCGGCATCTTCACCGCCCAACTGGACGCCCCCGGGAGCGGCATCGGGCTCGGTGCTGCACTGGAGCTGTACGCTGCCGCCAAGCGCGACCAGGGCCGTATGGACCTGTTCCACGCCCTGTTCGTCGGCACCACGGCGGAGGACTCCCGATGAGTAGTTCCGACGCCATCGCCGCCCACCTGGACTGGCAGCCGTTCCGTCACCGGCCCGACTGCGCCAAGCCGGTCTGGGAGGTCGACCACCAGGCCGTCGCCGACGCGCTGCGCTCCCGCCGGGGAGGCCCGGAGCACACGTGCCCCAACGAGGAGTGCGGCCACCACGACCACTACGACCGGATCACCGTGCGGCTGCTGTGCCGCTCCTGCGACACGGTCCACCTGATCAGCGGCGAGGAGCACACCACCCGGACGACCACCACGGTGCACACCGGGTACGGACAGCCCCCGAAGAAGGTGGCCGGGCTGTGGCTCTACCCCGGCCCGCCGCTGCTCGACTGGAAGCTCAGCGAGAAGACCGGCGAGCCCGGCGCCTATCTCTGCTCCCGGGTGAAGATCGAGCGGCTGTCGGAGAAGGACATCGTCGGCGTCGTCACCGAGGGCCGGGGCAAGCGCGGCGCCACCATCTGGCACGCGGCCATCGGGCCCGACTTCCACCCGCCCGCACGTGGCCTCTCCGGCTACGCGACGTGGGCGAAGAACAGCGGGGAGAAGCCGTTCACGTCCGTCACCGCGGCGGCGAAGTGGGTGGCGGCGGAGCTGGACGCCGCCGCGACCGAGACGAAGGAGGACCAGGAGCAGTGAGCGCCATCGAGCAGATCGACGGCACGGCCGTCGTCACCACGTACTTCGAGGACCGGATCGCCGCGGCGGAGAAGGAGGTCGAGGCGGCCCGGGCCGCGCTCGCCGCCGCCGAGGCCAAGGTCGCGCAGCGGCAGACCGAGCGGGACGTGTTCGTCCGGGACTGCTCGCTGCACCCGGCCGCGTACAACAGCGACACCGGCCAGCCGGAGTGGGAGTTGTGCCAGTGGGCGCAGACCCGCAGCGCCCGCGTCGCCTTCAAAGACATGACCCCCGCCGGTGACATCACCTTCAACCGGCTGCGGGCCGAGGAGAAGGCGGTCCACGGGTGGCTGCGTGAGCACGGCCGCATCGTCCCCTCACCGTTCGGAGAGAAGGCATGACCGCCGAGACCCAGCGCCCCGGCGACGTTCCGGCCGGCACGCCGCTCGCCTCCCTCGCGCAGCAGCGCGCTGAGGCCGGTGAACGCCTGCGGATCGAGCACGACCGCGACCAGGACGCCGTCGTCGGCGACGCGCTGACGCAGCTCGCCGTGGGCGAGGCGATCCGGCGGGCCGTACGCAGTGAGCGCGGTGGCATGGTCGCGCAGGCGCTGCGGCTCGGGGCGACGTGGGACCAGGTCGCGGCCGCGCTCGACACCACCGTGTTGGCGGCGGTTGACGACCTGCGGGTGTGGGCGGAGGGGCAGCGCACCCTCTATCACCAGCACCTCGCGGACGGCGCGGACGTGCTGGTCGGCCTGGACGAGGAGGCGTACGGCGAGGTGATGCGGTGGGTCGCGTTCGGCCTCGGGTGGGCCGCCGTCGAGATCCGCGACGCCCCCACGGAGCAGCGTTCGCGGCTGCGGGTGGCGGTCGCCGCGGCGCCGATGGTGGACACCGTGGGCGAGCTGCGGGCCCTGCTGGAGCAGCTCCCCGGCGAGATGCCGCTGTCCCTGGACGACCATCACCGGGCCCTGCCCGGCGAGCCGGACCAGGTGCACACCATCCACCCTCGGCTGGTCGGCACCGTCTCCGGGCTCGCCACCGAGGCGGAGAGGACGCAGCCCGGGCTGATGCTCACCCAGGTGTACGTGCCCTTCCCCGCCGACGACGAGGAGCAGGCCGCCGTCGCCACCCGCAAGGACCTTCCCGCGTACGGCGAACTCCCCCGGGCCGCCCACTACCTGGAGCGCGGAGAACTGCGCGCCGGGCTCAAGGACGTCGCCGAGGTGTTGGAGGAGGTGGCCCACCTGGTGGGCGAGGTCGCAGCCGGGTACGTGGAGAGGGGTTCGGACGCGGAGAGCACGCTGCGGGTCGAGACGGAGCGGATCACCCACACCGCCGCCCGGGTCGGCAAGCTCGCCGACGAGGTGGAGGCAGCCGAATGACGACCACTCAGGAGTGCGGGACCGAGTTGGAGCCGGTGGAGGTGGTCTACGCCGAGGTGGTGGACGACGCCGCCACCGGCGCCGGCGAGGTCGCCGCGCACGACCCGGTGGCCGCCGTGCTCGTTGCGCTGGACACGAAGGCCGCCGAGGACCTGCACAACGACCGGCCGGACAAGACCCGTACCGGGTACGCCCGGGACTGGGAGCTGTGGGGCGAGTTCCACGACTGGCTCGCCGACCAGACCGGCATCCGTCTGCCGAACAGCGCGATTACGGTCGGCACCTACGTGGCGTTCGTGAAGTGGCTGGACGAGGTCAAGGAGGCCGCACCGAACAGCATCGAGCGCAGGGTGACCGGGGTCGCGTCCGAGGCTCGCCGGTACGGCTACGAGGTGCCCAGGGCCGCCCGGGCGGCTGCCACCCAGGCGCTCAAGCCGCTCAAGCTGGACAAGGAGCGGCAGAAGCGCGGCCGCGGGAAGGCAGTCGCGATCACCCCGGACGACCTGCGGAAGATGAACACGGCGCCGCGCGAGCGCGCTCCGCAGCCGAACGCCCGGCGCCGCCGGGTGCTTGTCGTGCCGGAGCTGGCCCGACTGCGGGACCGGTCGCTGCACACCATGCGGTTCGCCGTCGCGGGCCGCAACGAGGAGATGAGCAAGCTGGACGACATCGGCATCCAGCTCGTGGCGGAGGGGCTGGAGGTGCACGTCCCCAGCGTGAAGGGACGTCCGGCCCGCGACGTCGTCGTCTCCTACGGAGAGAACATCGACACCTGCGCGGTGCGGTGCTGGACCGCATGGAAGGAAGCCAAGCTCGCCGCCGGCGCGGCCCCGGACGGGCCCGCGTACCTGCCCATCGACCAGTGGGGCAACCTCGGCGCTGAGCGGCTGTCGCCCGACGGCTGCGGCCGGGCGATCTCCCGCTCAGCGAAGTACGCGGGCATGACCGGTCGGCGGATCACCGGGCACTCCGGCCGTCGAGGACTGGTCACCACCGGCCGCCGCAAAGGCAAGCGGCCGGAGAAGCTGCGTACTCAGGGCGGTTGGTCGAAGAACTCGCCGGTGTTCTGGGAGTACGTGGACGAAGGCGAGAAGTGGGAAGACAACGCGACCGAGGGGATCGGTCTCTGACGCCCGACCACGCCCGCCCGGACGGCACAGGCCGCGGTGCCGTCCGGCGCGCACACAGCGGCACCCCCCGCTTCCTGCCCGCGCCGGTCGGTGCTGCGGGGAGCGGGGGTCTGGGGGCCGGCGAAGGCCCCCAGCGGCCACCGGCCCCGACCCCTACGCATCTGTTCTTCTGTGAGGAGATCCCCTTGTTCCCCGGCGTCTTCGTCGCCACCCAGGCGACCGCGAACGCGTGGCGGCACCTGACCGCCGTCGCCCGGACCTTCCAGCGCAACCCCGCGCTGGAGGCGGACCGGTACGCCCGCGCCATCCAGCAGACCGCGACCGGCGGCGACAACGTCAAGGGCGGCCGCGGCTCCGAGGTCGCCCTGTTCGGCGCCTCCCAGCTCCTCCAGTTCGAGGAGGAACACGGCCGTTACATCGAGGAGGCCGCGCCCGCCCTCGCCGATCTGGTCGAGGACGACCAGGACGTGTGGGCGGCACTCGCGGACTTAACGCGCCACGGCAACGGCTGGAAGGCCTTCGAGCGGAGGGTCGCGCAGTTCGAGCGCACCGGCCTGTCTCTGGCGACTCTGCTCGCCGCTCTCAGCGGCGCCGCCGCGGTGCTCGACCCCGACGGCACGCTGCCCACGTTCACCCTGGACGGCACCACGGCGGCCCCGTGGTCGGTCAAGCCCCGCCAGGTAGCGGAGTGGCGCCGCCAGCTCGTATCCCGGCTGGAGGCGCCCGAGACGCCGGAGGCCACGGCCCGGGAGCTGACCGAGAAGGAGCTGACCAGCCTCTTCTCGCAGGCCTTCTTCCCCGGCCTGGACCACGCGGCCCGGGCCCGGCTGCTGTGCGACCAGGAGCGGGACCGACTGCGGTCCGCACGCCTGTACTACCTGGACGCCGACACCACGGCGGTCGCCACCCGCAAGGCCGCCCGGCCGAGGAAGACCCCGCTGGATCCCCAGCGCGTGCCGTCCCCGTCCGGGTTCCTCGTGCTCGACCAGCCGGTCGACTACGCCCCGGGGCGGGCGCCACTGGTCGCCGCCTCCTGGGACGTGTGGCACATGCTCGGCCAGCCCGAGGGCCCGCCGACGACGTGGTCGTTGACCCTGTACGCGCACACGGCCGCCACGCCGCCGCTCGCACCGATCGGCTTCGAGCGTTTGACCGCCGGGGATGTCCTCGCCGAGAAGTACGCGACCGCGGAGAGCGCCGACTTCGCGTCCCGCGCGGTCGTTGCCTGCTGGGACCTCATCACCCAGGAACGGGTGGGCAAGGGCGTGGTCGACGTCGTCGAGGAGAAGCGCAAGCCGGTCAAGGTGCGCGCGGACCGGCGCCGGTGGATCACCGACGATGGCACGGTGCGGCTGGTGACCATCCGCGGCCGGCAGGACTCGGTGCCGCGCCCGCGGCGGGAAACGGACGGGACGGGCCCGAGCCGCCGCTACGACCGGGGCCGGTGGATGGTCAACGAGCACACTCGCGACCACTGTATGAACCCCGCCGCGCACAGCAGCGGCGGGTGCACCCACCAGGACATCACTGTCCTGGACTACCCGAAGGGCCCGGCCGACAAGCCGTTCCTGGACACGGTGTACGTGGTCAAGGCCGACTGACCGCCCCCGCCCGCGACGGAGGCCTCCGGGAGCGCGTCTCGGAGGCCTCCGTCGTACGTACTGCACAGGATCAGGGGACGTCGCCCGACGTGCGGAGCCGGTCCTCCCCCGGCACCGCCGGGGTCTTGGACTGGACCAGCGGCAGCCGTAGAAGGCGAGGAGTTCGCGGAGGTCGCGTCCGTCGGGGCCAGCGGGCGGGTGCGCTTCGGGTGCCCGTCACCCTTGGGATACTGGCGGGCATGTCCGGCATCACCGACCGTCCGAGTCCCGCCCCTACCGCGCACGACGTCGTTCTCGCCGAGCGTCTCACCGCCCTCGCCGGAGAGGCCCTGTCTGGGCCGACCGCGCGGGTGGCAGACCAGCTCCGCGCCCACACCGCGCACATCGCCCTGCTGGACCGGCAGGAGCCCGTCGTCTCGGCGGTGCTGAGCATGTGCCGGGAGGCGGCCGAACGCTGGCAGGCGGGCGGCTACGGGCACTTCAGTGTCGCGCGGCACATTCCGTCGGTGGACCCGGCCCTGGCGAGCCTGCTCCAGGCCGCGGTCGATGGCGACGCCGACCTCCAGCTCCACGACCGGGTGGGGCGGGCGTGCGCCGCCTCCGCCGAGGACGCGCACAAGCTGATCGCGATCAGCGCCGGGGTGCACGCGCTGCTCGAAGCCGGGCCCCGCCGCTTCCCCGTCGAGAACGTCACCGAGCCGATCGACCCGCGGCGCCTGCCCGACGTGCGCGCCCGGCTGATCAGCGCCCAGCAGGGCAAGCCCGCCGTCAACCGGCTCGCCATCGCGCTGTTCGAGAACACCGGCACCCTCGTGCCGTACTTGAACTCCGCCGACGACGCGGCCCGGGTGCTGCTCGCGCAGGAGAACGACCGGCTCGCCAAGGCCCGGCTGTACCACGTGGACGAGGAGATGACCGAGGCCGCCATCCGCAAGGCGGAGCGCGGTCGCAAGGGTCCGCTGGCCCCGCACCGGGTACCCGCCCGCCGCGGGTTCATCGCGTTCGGCAAGCCACTCGCGCGGACCGTCCCGGAGGGCGAGGAACGGCCGCCGGACGTGGTCGCGGTGTCCTGGGGGCCGTGGGCCGCCGACTTCGCGCACGTGCCCGGGCACCTGCGGCCGACGCCGGTATCCGGGCCCCGTCAGCCGTTCTGGCGATGGTTCGGGCCCAACGGAGTACGGCACATCGAGGCCTTCGACGGCCGGGAGAAGCCGACGTGGTGGCTGACGTTCTGGACCCGGCCCACCCACGCCATCCCCGGCGTGCCGCCGCTGATGGCCGACAACGAGACCACGATCGGCGCCACCGAGACCCCGGGCCCGATGCACATCGGTACCACCGACGAGGTCGCCCACGTCGTGTACGCGTGCTGGGACTTCATCACCCAGGAGCAGGTCACCAAGCGGCCGATCACCCAGCAGCGCGTCCAGCCGCGCAAGCCGACCGATCTGCGCCGCGACCGGCGCAAGGGCGTCGAGGACGACTCCGCCGTCCACCTCGTCACGCTGCGGGGCCGCCGCCCCCAGCCCGCCGAGTCGGCCCCGGCCGCGTCGGCGCCGCGCGGCCGGACGCTGGACTACCGGCAGGTGATCGCGGAGTACGACCGCTCGCACTGCATGAACCCGCGTGCACACCGGGACGACCCCGAGCGGGAGCGCCACCACCACGAGGAGATCACCGTGATCGAGCATGTGCGCGGCCCGGACGGCGCCCCGCTGCGCCCGACGCGGGAGTCGCGCACCGTGCGCCAACTCACGGCGGACACGATCACGGCCGCCGACCCCGACCCTAGATGACCATGGCGGGCCTGGTGAGGAAGGTGTGCCAGGCCTCAGCGGAAAAGGTCAACGGGAGACGGCGGGGCTCTTTGGAGTCCCGGATGAGTACGCCGGTATCAGCCGGACGCACGCGGGCCTCCACGCAGGCGTCTTCGAAGTCGCCGCTGTAGGTGCTCTTGTGCCATGTGCTCCGGGAAAGAGGCACTGGGGTCTCCCTGGTGGTGAGGAATCGGGCTGATCACTAGCGTCCGCATATGGGAGTGTAGGAGCAAGGGAGATGGGGGGAAGGTTCATGACAAACCATGCACGGCCGCCGCGATGGACGGCAGCGGAGATGGACTCCTACGAGCGGGCGCGGGACCTGCTCAATGCGGTGATCAGCGCCTACAGCGGCCGAATAGGCGTGGCGCCCGGCCCGGATGTGGCGCGCGCTCTGCGTGCAGAGCGCGCGCCGCTGCTGGCGGAGCGGGACAGCCTGAGCGCCGACGACCGGGAGCGGGTCGCGGAGATCCTGTTCGAGATGCCCGAGCGGCTCCGCAGCGTACGCGCGGGCGGCGCTGGTGAGTGAACCGAAGAAGCCGCCGCGGCGCCTGTCGGACGAGCAGCTCGCCGACATCTTCCAGCAGGACGTCCTGCCGGGGCTTACCCGCCTGCCGGGGCAGAAATCGCCTCGTATGGTCCTCCTCGGCGGCCCACAGGGCTCCCGGAAGACCACACTGCGCCCTCTGGTCGCCGCACAGCTGGGGTTGAGCGACGCCGTGTTCTACGACGGCGATGACCACTACACGTACCACCCCCACCACGACGCGCTCGCACGCGAGCACGGCGTTCTTGAGGCGTCACGCCTGTGCGGGCCTGACATCGAGGTCCTGCGCACCGCGATCCTCACCGAGGTTCACGCGCGAGGGCTGAACGTCATGCTGATCGGCCCGTACACGAACGAGGAATACACCCTGGGGCGGGTGGCGGAGTTTCGCGCCGAGGGATACAGCACCGAGATGGCGTACACCGCGCTGCACCCGGCGCTGTCCCAGGTCGGGGTGATGGACCGTCACCGCTGGGCAATGAGCGACGGTCCGGGCTACAGCTTCCTGGTCTCCCTGGAGTTGCAGCAGTTGGTCCTGGACGGCGTTCCGTCCATCATGACCGAAGTCGAGCAGCGGGGGCTCGCCGACGCCCTGCACCTTGTCGACGCCGGCGGGGTCGCCTTCAGCAAGCACCTGGGCGCTGACGGAACGTGGACGCCCTCCAGGCCCGCGCGCGAGGCGGTCGCGGAGATACGGCATCAGCCGTGGGACCCCGCCACGCGCCAGGACTTCCTGGAGCGACGGGCAGCCGTGGCCGTACCCGTCGGTGAGAGCGCGGAAGACTGGGGCAAGCGGCTGGTCCGGGTCGACGAGCTGGCCGCCCCGATGCTGGCCCCGCCAACCGCAGGGACGCGACCCAGCGCGGCGGCGGCCCGGAAACGGTCCACGACCCTGCCTTCGTCCAAGGCGGCGAAGAAGGCGGCCCCGCCGTCCGCGCAGGGGCCTCCCGCCTCCCCCGCGCCCGGACGTGAGGCCAGCTCCGGCCGGTCCCGTTAGACGGTCGCCAGCTTTCCCGAAGGCCCGGGCCGTCAGGTCGGGCTGGAGGGTGCCGAGACCCGCTGACATGGACCGCAGGGCCCGCTCCGTGGTGGCGGCGGGTCAGCGCCAGAGCTTGAGGGTCTTGTTGTTGAGGTCGACGTAGCGGGACTCCGGCGGGTAGCTGGCCGGGGCCTGGAGCCCGAGGGCCCATACCGTGACCGCGTACTCGTACCCCTGCCGGTGACGGTGGTAGTCCTCGGCGGCGAAGCCGAAGAACCTGGCGACGGCCGCGCAGTACGGGCCCTTGCCGTTCTTGTCGTACGGGGGGCCGGACGCGTTCTCGCGGCGCCGCGCGTTCTCCAGTCGGGGGTCGGCCATCAGCCCCGTGAGCGCGTCGTGCCAGCGGGTCAGCTCCTCAGCTCGCCCGCGCAGCGCGGCGGCCGGTTCGCTGCTCTCTTCGAGCAGCTCCTCCAGGTCGAAGTACCCGCGCAGGGTCAGCCGTTCGCAGTACTCCTCGATGGCGTCCAGCTCGCCCTGGGTGAACCCGGCGGTCTGGTACGTGCACAGGTCCAGGGTGGCGTTCAGGTTCACCGGGTCTCCGCTCGTGCCGTGCGGGTGCGGAGTTTGGCGAGCGGGGACTGGCGGCCCTTCGGCGTCGCACGGACGGCCGTCCAGTCGATCCGGGAGGAGCGCAGCACCCGGTCGAGGTCGGCCTGACGGTACAGGCGGACGGTGACGCCCTTGTACCAGGCGGACACAGTGGTCTCCGAGTGCGTCAGCAGGCCCGCACGCAGAAGGTGGTCGAAGTCCGCGGTCCGCAGCCCGAGGGCGGCCGCCGCGTCGTCCCGGGTGTACGTGCGGCCGGCGGCGGAGGCCCGGGCCACCTTGCGGCGGTCGGTGAAGCGTTCCAGCGTCAGCCCGCAGTACAGCGGGTAGCCCTTGTACTCCCCGCGCCGGGGAAGGTGGTCCCGCCGGGCGAGTTCGGCGGCGGTGCCCGGGTGGACCGTCAGGCCGGTGAACCGCTCGGCGAGGTACTCCTCCGCGCGGGTCGCCCCGACGTCGGGCGCGGTGCCGACCGCCGCGCGGACCGCGTCGAGGCGGGCGACGACATCGTTGAAGACGGTCGCCGACCAGCGGCCGCCTTGGTCGGCGGCGGGGATCAGCTCCAGGCGCAGGGCCCGCTCGAACTGCCACTCCGAGAAGGCGATCCGGTCGCCGAACTGGCGCGGCCCGTAGTCGGAGAGGGCCTTGAGGGTGGTGGTCACGTACGTCGCTCCTTCGTCATGAGGGGTCAGAACCGCGGGTCGGGTGTCCACGGGTCGGCGTCGGGCCGGGGGCCCCAGCCGTCGAACGGCGGCTCGGTCGAGTACAGGTGCGCGGGCGGGCGCCACAGCCGGAGCAGGGCCTCCGCCACGCTGTCGCCCTCGCCCTGTCCGATCTCGCTGCCGTCCGGCTCCTTGGCGTGCGCGATGTAGCGCTCGGGGATCGGCTCCTGGTCCACGTCCCCGTCGGGGGTGGTCGAGCCGGGGTGGCCGTGGTCGTACTCCAAGGTGATGGTGCCGCCCTCCCGCAGGAAGGCGTCGATGGCGATGCGCTCGCCGTCGGGCGGCAGGTCGACCAGCGTGAGGGCGGCGACGACGGCAACGACCGGGCGACGGTGGCGGGTCATGATCTGCGGTGCGCCGTCGGGGAACTGCGTGGCGTCCGCGATCACGTCCGCGAGCTTGGGGCGAGCCGAGGTGAGTGGCCACACCGGGCACCGGCCGGGGTCGGCGACCTTGTCCAGGGGGGCAATGGCGGCCCAGGTCGGGTAGCCGAGGCTCACCGTGGTGTCCATCGCGACCAGGGTGATCGCCCCGTTCTCGGACGCGGCAACGAGCTGGCCCCAGCGGTTACGCGCTTCTTCCACGCCGATCGGCGGGCCCCACTGCTCGACCAGCTCCTTGTACCGAGGGGGTACGCGGGCGGGAACGCCGGCAACGGGCCGTACGGGCTTCGTCTCTTCCATGAGAACACCGTAAGGCACCTTACGGAGATTCCGTAAGGTGCCTTACGATGTTTGACCGGAAAGAGTGCCGTCGCTCTTGGGATACTGGCGGGCATGTCCGGTATCGCCGATCACCCGTCCCGCACCGTCCACCAGCTCACAGCCGAAACCGTCACCGGCACCGAGTAGGTCAGCCGCCGCACGCCATGGCGCGCGGCGGCCTCATAACCTGAACGCCTCACCCGGAAGGAACCCCGATCCGAGGTCGGTCAGGGGGTGTTCGGCGTTGGTGACGACATCGACGCGGCGCCGGCGGGCGTACGCGGCCAGGGCGAGGGAGAGCTTCGGCTCGGCGGCCGTACGCCGTGCGGCCGCAGTCAGGTGGTGCAGCAGATCCGGCGTCAGGCGCAGGCGCCCTTGGAGGAGGCGCAGGGCGTCCGGGCCGTGTTCGCGCGCAAGTTGCGCGGCGCGGGCCGGGCCGGGTTTCTCGACCAGCGCGGTCATGGTGCGGACCGGGCCGGTGCCGGAGCAGACGATGACGCCGTGACTGGAGGCGGCCCGCAGGTCGAAGGGCGCCGCCAGTACGGCCGGGGTGCCGGGCGTGGACGCGGCGGCGAGCGCGGACAGCGCGCCGTGGGTGGGGTCGACGTTGTCGGAGTAGACCAGGCAGATGTCCGCGGTGCCCAGGTGTTCGGAGCCGTTGAGGGCAGAGGTGATGTCGCTGTAGGGGCCGTGCTGGGGGATGAAGTCAACCCGGATCATCTCGGCGGGCGGTCGCGGTCCGACCGGCTGCCGGGCGACTTCCTGGTAGCGGGCCAGGGCGCCGGGGGCGAATGCCTGGCGGACCCAGGTGATGAGCGGCGCGTAGTACGGATGGTGGACCACCACGGCGCGTTCGGCACCGAGTACGGCGGTCTCCTCCAGGACGTGCGCGAGGCCCGGGCGTCCCGCGACCGGGCGGAACTCCTTGGGCAGGAACGGCGTCCAGCCGGTGACCCGGGTGCCCAGTCCCCCGGCCGCGATCACGACTCCTGCGGGTGGCGCGGTCACCGGTGTGCCCCCCTTCCGGTGCCGGCGGGCGGTAGCGTCGCCGGATGCATACACGCGTGACGGGCATCGTCATCGAGGACGACCGGATCCTGCTGCTCGACCAGGACACCGACGGGCCGAGGTCCTACAGCCTTCCCGGTGGGAAGGTCGAGGACGGGGAGACCCTGGAGCAGGCACTGATCCGGGAGATGAGGGAGGAGACCGGCGTCGACGTGGAGGTCGGCCGTCTGCTGTACCTGTGCGACAACGTCGCGGCTCATGTCGTTCACATCACCTTCGAGGCCCGCCGGGTGGGCGGGCAGGTCGGGGCCATCACCGAGGGGGCGGACACGCGCCCGATCCGGGAGGTCGCCTTCGTACCGCTCGGCGACCTCCCGGGCCTGGGGTTCAGCGAGAAGTTCGTGAAGCTGTGCCGGGACGGGTTTCCCGACTTCGGGTCCTACATGGGACCCAAGTCCGCGATCGGGCTATGACCGCTCGTCGCCGGTCAGCGCGGTGACCAGCACGCGGTCGACGTCACCCGGGGACCGGTCGGGGCCGGTGCGCAGAGCGTCGATCCAGCCGTTGAGCAGGTGCGCCAGCTCCCACGCCCCGAGTCCCGAGGACACGGTGGTGCGGGAGTCGCGCACCAGCCGGATCCCGACGCCGCGCGAGGACCCCAGCAGGTAACGCGAGCGCGGCGCCCGGATCGCCTCGGGCGTGCCCGGGGTGTTCCACGCCGCGCCGACCAGATACCGCTGCCGTGGCTGCCCCGGATCGGAGACGTCCGGGCCGTCGCCGCACCAGTTTTGGAGATTGCCGACCATGTGGTGGATCTGGCCGGGCCCCCGCCCGGGCTCCGCGACCGGGCAGGTGTCGCCCACCGCGTAGTCCGCGTTGTACGCGCGCGCGTCGGCGGCGGCCTCCAGCGCCTCGGTACGGGTGGGCAGACGGGCCCCGGACCAGGTCGCCATGACGGCCGCGCCCACCCAGGTCACCCAGTACGCCGGATGCGTCTCGTAGCCGGAGCTGACCCACCAGCGGCGCCGCGTCGCGTCGAAGTGCAGGCGCCCGCCGCGCTCGTGCGGCATCGGGCACACCAGCAGATGCGTGCCCAGGCGGGTGTTCGGGGCGCCGGCCGCGTGCAGCAGGGTCAGCAGGTCCGCCATCTCCGCGTTCGTGACCAGGGTGTTGCGCCAGGACACCCGTGTCACCGGACGGTAGGCGGTGACCGGCACGGCCGACGCGGGCACCAGCGCCGCCGTGGCCGCGCGGGCGGGCCGACGGGCGGCGGGTTCGCGGACCTCGTACAGGTCGCCCCCGGCCAGCCAGTCGGCGGCCGTCGCCGTGACCCGAGCTTCCAACAGCTCCCCCGCCAGGCTCACCGTGGACGCGGCGTGAGCGGTCACCAACTCCGCCGTACGGGGCGCGAGATCGGCGACCAGGCCGTCCTTGTGACCGCTCGTCGCGAACGTCGCATCCGCGGCGGCCGGGGCGGCGGGAGCGGCCGGGGCGGCATGGGGCAGCACGGTCCGCAGATGCCGGGCGAGCCCGTCCAGAACCGCCGCACGGTCGGTGACGTGCTGCTCGTAGGGAACGACGTGGAAGTACCTGCCGCTCGCGGCCAGGGAGCGGGCCAGCAGCAGCGCGTTGACCGCGATCAGCCGTCCCAGAGCGACGGGTTCCTCCGGGTCGTCCTGCGGCAGCAGCGGCGCGAACTGCTCACGCCAGCGCGGCGAGCGGGCCGTAGCCGCGACCTGGGCATAGCGGTCGGCGTACTTCCAGCGCGCCCAGAGCCTGCCCCTGGCGAAGCTGGAGGCAATCCCCAAAGGAGCGCGGGTGAGGACCAGGACCGGGGAGCGGGGCAGCAGCCTGAGCACGGTGTCCGTGGCGAAGAAGAGGTTGGTCTCCTTGACCAGGTGCCGGGGCTGTCCGTAAAGGTCATCGAGCGCGCACTCCAGGTGGTGCGCGCCCAATGCGCCGAGCACCGCGTCCTCCAGGGCGACCGCGATCCGGTTGCCCGGGGAAAGCGGGTGCGCACGGCCGAGCTGCTGCCGGAACGGCTCGTTGTGCTGCGGCATGCCCGCCCTCAGCGAGTCGCTGAGCCAGTTCGATCCCGTGCGCTCGAAGGTCGCGAGCGCCAGTACGGGGGCGGCTTCGCTCCCATGCCGCGCGGCCGTCCGCCGGACGATGTCCGCGGCCGGCCCGCCGCCCGCGTCTCCACCGTGTACGGCACTGCCGCACTCGGCTGCTGACAGTCCCTCAGCCATCTGGACTCCCCATGTCTCTGCCCGCTGGGCATCGGAGACCCCACGCTCGTCGCCCGCGCCCCGTGGGCGAAGCCCCCGCCGCGAGCCCGGCGAGGGGCTGTCAAGCCCCCGCCGGTTCCCTCCTTCGCCAGCCCCCCGGCGGCGTTTACCGGTCAGCCCGCCCGTTCCTCTCTCCGAGCGGTGACGGCGCCGCTACGATGCGCCACACTCCGTCAACCGACCCCGGGGGGGGACCCGCCATGTCCGGCAGATCCGTCGGTCATCCGCTCGTCCAGGCGCGGCTCCTGCGTCGTCTGTCCCAGGAGAAGCTGGCCGCGCTGATCCGGGCGGCGGGCAAACGGCGCGGGATCAACGTCGCCACGACCAAGAAGACGGTGTCGGCGTGGGAGAGCGGGCGCGAACCCGACAAGGTCACCCGGGAGCTGATCGCGGAGGTGTTCGAAGTCGACGCCGAGGCGTGCGCGGCGCTGCCCTGGCCGCTGTGGCTGCCCGCCCCGGATCTCTCGGAGCTGCACCACCCGTGGACGGCCGCCGGTACCGTTGCTGTACTCGCCGATGTGCTGAGGAGCGGCCGCATGGACCGTAGGCGATTCGTCGTCCTGACCGGCATCACCCTGACCACTCTCCTGCACCGATGGCTCACCACCGAGCCGGACATCGCCCACGCCGTCGTCGGCGACGGGCGTCGCGTCTCCCCCGGCATGGTCGACCGTATCGACGCCCGGATCGCCGGTCTGCAACGTGACGACGACACCCACGGCGGCGGTGACCTCATCTTCGAGGGCGAGGCGTACCTGTCGCTCGTCACCCGCCTTCTGGGCCATGGCGCGTGCACCGACCGGCAGCGCGCCCGGCTCCACGGCCAGGCCGCCGACCTGTCCCGCATGTGCGGATGGATGGCCTACGACAACGGCCACCACGCCGCAGCCCAGCGGTATTTCGCGGCCGCTCTGCGCGCCGCCCACGCCAGCGGCGATGTCCTCCTCGGCGCCAACGTCCTGGCCTTCGCCGCCGCCCAGACCTATTCCGTCGGCAACCCCGCCGACGCCGACGCCATGGTCCGTACCGCGCAGAGCGCCGTACGCGGGCGCAGCACCCCCGTGGTCGACGCGATGCTCTGCGCCCGCCGGGCCCGCGCTCTGGCCAAGGCCGGTGACGCCCGCGGCTGCTACCGGGCCCTCAACCGCGCCACCGATCTGCTCGGCAAGGGCCGGCGGGACGACGATCCGCCGTGGGCCTACTGGGTCGAGCAGGCCGAGATCGACATGCTCACCGGCAGCAGCCTCCTCGACCTCGGCCGCCCCGCCGAAGCCCAGAAGTGGTTCCGTGCCGCCGACGCCGCTTACGGACCGCAGTACGTACGCACCCACACCCTGTATCTCAGCCGCATAGCCACCGCCCAACTCCAGCAGCACGACCTGGACGCCGCCTGCGACTCCGCCATCCAGGCCCTCGACCTCCTCGGCGACATCAACAGCGCCCGCAGCACCGATCAGGTACGCGACCTCGCCAAACAGCTCGCACCGCACCGCGACACCCCGCCCGTCCGCGACTTCCTCGACCGCGCCCGGACACTCGTCAGCGCGTAACGGGACAACACAGAGATTGGCCGGATCGAAGCGCCCTTCCCCTCCCTCGGGCCCGCACCCCACCCGGCTCCGGACGGCGCCCTGCCCCGACGCGGGGCGGGGCGCCGTCGTACCTGGCTACGCAGCCCCGCCGTCGGAGTCGTCGGCCTGGACGGCCGGGGGGCCCTGAATGATCCGGTCGATGGTCGTGCGCGCGATGCCGGTGATCCGCGCGATGTCGATCTTCTGCATGCCCGCCGCGATCCCCCCGCTCACGACGCCGTCGCGGCGGGTCTGATTCCGCACCCCGGCTTCGCCCGTGGTGGCGCAGGTCCGGGCCCACGCCCGGGCGGCGATGACGCCCCAGTAGGCGCGGTCAGCGCCATGCGGGACGCTGTCGGTGACGTGATCGGGGCAGCGGGACCCTGCCCCGGCGGGCGCGGTTTCGGGGCACCCCGCATGTCCGCACAGCTCACCGACGTCCGGTCCGTCGACGTCCTCGGTGACGACGATGCGGTAGAAGCCGTGCCCGGTCTTGTGCCTGAGGATGACCGAGAAACCGCGTGCGGGCTCCAGGGCGAGGCGGCGGGTGCTGATGCCGGAGAAGTCGCCCCAGTGCTGACAGATGTGCCCCGCAGCGGCGAGGGCGGTCTCGGGCGCCCAGGAGATCTCGGCGGTACCGCCGGCGGGGCGGGGCGCCCCGAAAGTGACCTTGCCGTCGACGGGCAGGGCCTCGACGGCAAGGCGGGCGAGACGGGCGGCGCTCAGCGCTTGGCGGTCGGTCACGGTGTTCTCCTTCACGATGCGTTGTAGCGCACGCTACAATTAAGGTGGGGATCAACGCCGGGGTCTTAAAAAAAAAACCCACGCCACCAGACG